>DASXGF010000298.1:0-2500 GCA_036489275.1 Myxococcaceae bacterium
CCGAGCCCCCTCCCTCGGAGGTGCGCCTGGGTCAGCTCGCACGCAGCGCCCGCCGCCTCGCCGAGGAGCTGCGGGTGTGTCGCGGCGTTCCCGCGTCCGTCCGGACCCAGGCCGATGACCTCGCGGCCGCGGTGGAGTCCCTGGCCGTCGAGCGCGTGAGGAGCTGAGGCCGCCGCCTCGCAGGGCTTCCTGGAGAGGACGTTCGAGTTCCCGTCTGCCGTGCCCGGAACTCGGGACTTATATTGGACAGGCACCCCTGTCTCGCGGCAGCGTCGGAGGTGGCGCGGGCCTCGGGGTCTGTGCTGGAGTCGTCAGGAGTCGGTCAGGGCCCGTGGGGTCCCTGGAGGTCAGAGAGGGTGAAGAAGGAGCACACCGTCAACCTGTCCTGCTCGTTCTGCGGGAAGTCACAGCGCGAGGTGCGCAAGCTCATCGCCGGGCCGACGGTCTACATCTGCGACGAGTGCATCAAGCTCTGCAACGACATCATCGCCGAGGAGCATGACCGGGAAGAGGGCAAGCCCCAGGTCTCGTTGCCCACCCCGACCGAGATCAAGTCCTTCCTCGACGACTACGTCATCGGCCAGGACCACGCGAAGAAGGTCCTCGCCGTCGCCGTCTACAACCACTACAAGCGAATCTATCAGAAGAAGCCCCCCGCCCGGCCTCGCCCCGGCGTGAAGGCCGCGGGGCACGAGGACGTCGAGCTCAGCAAGAGCAACATCCTCCTCATCGGGCCCACCGGCAGCGGCAAGACCCTCCTCGCCCAGAGCCTGGCCCGCTTCCTCAACGTCCCCTTCACCATCGCCGACGCCACGAGCCTCACCGAGGCCGGGTACGTCGGTGAGGACGTCGAGAACATCATCCAGAACCTCCTCCACAACGCCGACTACGACGTGGAGAAGGCCGCCCGGGGCATCGTCTACATCGACGAGATCGACAAGATTGCCCGCAAGGGCGACACCCCGAGCGTCACCCGCGACGTCGGCGGCGAGGGCGTGCAGCAAGCGCTCCTCAAGATCATCGAGGGCACCCGGGCCAACGTCACTCCGCGCGGGGGCAAGAAGTACAACCAGCAGGAGTACGTCCAGGTCGACACCTCGAACATCCTCTTCATCTGCGGCGGCGCCTTCCACGGCATCGACTCGATCATCCGCCGCCGGGTGGGGGAGAAGGGGCTCGGCTTCGGGGCGAAGATCGTCCACAAGGACGAGCGCACCGTGGGCGAGCTGCTCAAGCTGGTGGAGCCCGAGGACCTCATGAAGTTCGGGATGATCCCCGAGTTCGTGGGCCGGCTCCCGGTGGTGGCCACGCTCAACGACCTCCGCGAGGACGACCTGGTCACCATCCTCACCCAGCCGAAGAACGCGCTGGTGAAGCAGTACCAGAAGCTCTTCGAGATCGAGAAGGTGAAGCTCTCCTTCACCAAGGAAGCCTTGCGCGCCATCGCCCGCGAGGCGATGCGCCGCAGCTCCGGCGCCCGCGGCCTCCGCGCCATCATGGAGGACGCGATGCTGGATATCATGTACGACGTCCCGTACCGGGAAGGCGTGCGGGAGTGCAAGATCACCCAGGAAGTGGTGACCAAGCACGAGCCGCCGCAGCTGGTGCTGGAGAAGGAGAAGAAGACCGCCTAGGGCGCGGGTCTTCTCTCCGGAGGGTCGCGCTCGGTGGCCGCCGTCTCGTCGGCCCAGCAGCGGTGGTCGTACCGGCGCAACCCGAACGCGGTCCGCTCCAGACACCATCCCTCGGTTCCGGTGGGCAGCGGACCCTCGCCGTAGACGTAGAGCGCCTCCGGCTCGAGCGGGGGCGGCAGGCCGGGGCGCAGCTGGACCGGCTGGCTCTTCGCATCGGCGAAGAACCCGTTTCCGATGCCACCCTTCCGCGCGGTGACCCACTGCCCGAGGTGCGTCAGGTACGGGAGCCGCGTCCAGGGGAGCGTCGCCCCGGGGATCGAGAGATAGCCCCGGGTCCGCTCCTCGCCGCTCACCGAGAGCAGGCCCGCCACGCTGCGCTGGAACCGCAGATGGAAGGTGACCACCTGGACCAGCGCCACGACGACGCACGCCGAGGCGAGGGCCAGCCTCCAGCGTGAGGCCGCGACCGCCGCCCCGGCGCACACTGCCGCCAGGCCGACCAGCGCCGGCAGCCGGAAGCAGAGGACGTAGGCGATGCCCAGGTCCCGCGGGCAGGCCAGGTACGCGAGGGAGAGCGCACCGACGACCCACGGGGCGCCCCCTCGCGGCCCGACGTTGCGGGAGGGGAGCAGCAAGAGCGCGAAGAGCACCAGCGAGGCGACGAGACCGGCGAGCCCCTCGTCCCGGTAGTTGCGGAAGAAGAAGAGGAGGTGGCCCGGGCCGTCCCAGCGCCAGCCCTGGCCGCTCTCCGGGCCCACCGCCTCCCCGAGCGCCAGCACGCTCCAGCCGGCAACCAGCAGCCCGGGGACGAGGGGTCGGAGAGAGCGGAGGAGCTGCCGTCGTGGTCCGGCCAGCGCCAGCACCGC
>DASXGF010000322.1:0-7261 GCA_036489275.1 Myxococcaceae bacterium
CGTGCTGGTCCGCCAGCGAGCCCGCACGATCGCCGCCGGCCAGGGTCTGTCCCTCGTGGACCAGACGAAGGTGGTGACCGCCGCGAGCGAGCTCGCCCGCAACACCCTGGAGCACGGCAAGGGAGGTGAGGCCGTGCTCGAGACCGTCGTGAACGGCACCCGCAGCGGCGTCCGGCTCACCTTCGTGGACGAGGGGCCCGGCATCCCCGACGTCGCCGCCGCCCTCAGGGACGGCTACACCACCGGAACCGGGATGGGGCTCGGACTCCCCGGCGCCCGCCGCCTGATGAACGAGTTCTCCATCGAGTCCAGTCCCGGAAGGGGGACCAGGGTGGTGGTGGTCCGATGGAAATAGACCGCACCGTCCAGACGCTTGTGGTGCCGGTGTCCCACGCCTCCGACGTGGGCGAGGTCCGCCGGCAGGCGACGCAGCTCGCCGGGGCGCTCGGGCTCGAGGAGTCCGACCGCGGCCGCGTGGCCCTGGTCGCGACCGAGCTCGGGACGAACCTGGTCAAGCACGCCGGGGGAAGCGGGCGCATCCTCGTCCGCGGGCTCCGGGACGAGGGCTCAGGGGTGGAGCTGGTCTCCATCGACGCGGGTCCAGGGTTCGACGTCGGGGCGAGCCTCCGCGACGGACTGTCCACCAGTGGAACCCTCGGGGTCGGTCTCGGCGCAGTGCAGCGCACCGCCGACACCTTCGACCTCTGGTCCGCGCCCAGCCAGGGCAGCGTGCTGGTCTCCCGGGTCCTGACGCGCCCCCCGGCGGCGCAGCCGTCCGGCATCCAGGGGTCCCTCGGGGCGATCTGCGTGCCTCTCGCCGGGGAGCCAGTCACCGGGGACCGCTGGGCCACGCAGCGGGCCGGAGGACGGCTGCGGATCATCGTCGTCGATGGCCTGGGCCACGGCACGCCGGCCGCGGTGGCAGCCCGGTCCGCGGTCCAGGCCTTCGAGGCCGGAGCGCGCAGCCCCCTCAAGGAGCTCCTCGAGTCGGTGCACCAGGCCCTCCGGGCGACCCGGGGGGCGGCGGTGGCCATCGCCGAGCTGGACGGCTACGGTGGCCAGCTGAGGTTCGCAGGGTTGGGGAACGTCTCGGCGACGCTGATCCAGGAGAAGCGAACCGGGCTCGCCTCGGTCAATGGTACGGCCGGGGCCGAGGCGCGGGCGGTGAAGGTCTACGAGTATCCGCTCACCCCGGGCGCCCTGCTCGTCCTCCACTCCGACGGCATCGGCACCCGGTGGAGCCTCGACGGCACGTCCGAGCTGCGGAGCAGGCACCCCAGCCTGGTCTGTGGGCTGCTCTACCGTGACCACGCCCGCCCCCGGGACGACGCGACCGTGCTCGCGGTTCGGTACCAGGGACTCTCATGAGCCGCACGGCCCTCATCACGCTGGTCATCGCCAGCGAGGCGGACGTCGTCGCGTGCCGCCAGCGAGCCCGCGACATCGGCCGTGGCCTGGCGCTCGCGCCGACGGACCAGGTTCGGGTTGCCACGGCGGTGTCGGAGATTGCCCGGAACGCGCTGGTCTACGCCCGTGAGGGGCGATGCGAGGTCTCGGTCGAGGCCGGCGTCCCATCCCGGGTGTGGTTCGAGATCTCCGACCGGGGCCCGGGAATCCCCCACCTGGACGACATCCGGGCCGGGCGCCATCGCTCCACCCGCGGCCTGGGCGTCGGCCTGCTCGGCGCGGGCAACCTGGTCGATGCCTTCGAGATCGTCACCGAGCCCGGCAAAGGGACGCGGGTGCGGCTGGGCAAGGATCTCCCGCCCCAGGACCGTCCGCTGTCTGAAAGGCTCCGGGCCGTCAGCGCCGAGCTCGCGCGCAGCGCTCCGGTGGACCCCTTCCAGGAGCTACAGGCCCAAAACCGCGAGCTGCTGGAGTCGCTCGCCGAGGTCCAGCGGCAGCGCGAGGAGCTGAGCGTCATCAACAGTGAGCTCGCCGAGACCAACCGCGGGGTGATCGCCCTCTACGCCGAGCTCGACGCCCGGGCCGAGCTCTCGCGCCAGGTGGCGGAGCAGAAGTCCGGCTTCCTCGCGAACATGGGGCATGAGTTCAAGACGCCCCTCAGCGCGATGATGTCGATCCTCGACCTGCTGCTGGCCGAGCTCGACGGGCCTCTCTCCTCCGAGCAGAAGCGGCAGCTCCACCTCGTGCAGGGCGCGGCGAGGGACCTCACGACGATGGTCGGCGATCTCCTCGAGCTCGCCAGGCTCGAGGCGGGCAAGACCCGGCTGCGGCTGGAGCGCTTCCGGGTGCCGCAGCTCCTCGGCGCGCTCCGGGGCATGCTCCGGCCGCTCGTGCAGCGGGCGACGGTGCAGCTGGTGGTGGAGGAGCCGCCGGAGAGCATCGAGGAGCTTCACACCGACGAGGGGAAGCTCTCGCAGATCCTCCGCAACTTCGTGTCCAACGCCCTGAAGTTCACCCAGGAGGGCGAGGTCCGCCTGCGGGCGACGCGGATCGCCCCGGGAATGCTCCGCTTCGAGGTGAGCGACACCGGCATCGGCATCGCTCCCCAGCACCAGGAGGCGATCTTCGAGGAGTTCTTCCAGGTCGAGGGGCCGCTGCAGAGCGGAGCGCAGGGCACCGGGCTGGGGCTGCCGCTCACCCGCCGTCTGGCCGAAGCCCTCGGCGGGAAGGTGTGGATGCGCAGCGAGCCGGGGGTGGGCTCGACCTTCGGGGTGGACCTTCCGACGACGCATCCCTCGGCCGTCGCCGGGCAGGAGGTCCTCCAGCTGGAGCCGACGATGCCTGCGGGGAAGGTGGCGCTGATCATCGACGACGACGAGCCGTCGCGCTTCGTCCTCGCCCGGCCGCTCAGAGATTCGGGCTTCGACGTCCTCGAGGCGGGCACGGCGAGCGAGGGTCAGGACCTGGCCTTCCAGCGGCGGCCTTCGGTGATCTTCCTCGACCTGCGGCTGCCGGACCGTTCGGGCACCGCGGTGCTCGAGACTCTGCAGGCGGACCCTCGCACCCGCAGCACGCCGGTCATCGTCTACACCGCTCAACCCCTCACCCCCGCCCTCCACCCGCTTCTCGGGTCGGCGGCGGCAGTCATCTCCAAGGACCACCAGTCGCGCGCGGGCGTCCTCGATGCGCTCCGCCGCGGCCTGAGCCGGGCGGGGTTCGCGCTCCCTGAGCTGCCCGATGGGTGAGCGGATCCTGGTGGTCGACGACACCGAGGCGAAGCGCTACGCCCTCACCCGGGCGCTGCGCGAGGCCGGGTACGAGATCACCGAGGCCGACAACGGCACCGACGCCCTCGAGCGGGCGAAGGAGAACCCGGCGCTGATCCTCCTCGACGTCCGGCTTCCTCCGATGGGCGGCCTGGAGGTCGCCCGCCGTCTCCGGCTGGACCCCCTCACCAAGGGCATCCCCATCATCCACGTCTCGGCCTCGATGATCTCCGAGGCCCACCGGGCAGAAGGTCTGGAGGCCGGCGCCGACGCCTACCTCGTGGCGCCGGTGGATCGGCGCGTCCTGGTGGCCACGGTCCGCGCGGTGCTCCGGGCCACCCGCGCCGAACAGGCCCTTCGAGAGACCTCCGAGCGGCTCACCAACATCCTCGAGTCGGCGAGCGACGCCTTCCTCGCGCTCGACGAGCAGTGGCGGATCACCTTCGCCAACCGCGCGCTGTCCAGCCGCCTGCCTGCCGGCGCCGTCGACCCCGGCCGGTCGCTGTGGACGGTGATCCCCGAGCTCGGGGAAGCGTCGGTGCGGAGCTCGCTGGAGCGGACTATGAGCGAGGGGATTCGCGAGCCGATCCAGCGCGAGCTTCCGACGCTGGGGGGCGGCTGGTTCGAGCTCCGGCCCTTCAAGCTCCCCGAGGGGGTGGGGCTGGCCCTGGAGGAGATCACCGAGCGGCGCGAGCGGCTGATCCAGGAGCGGCTCCGGCGGGAGTTCGCCGAGCGGCTGGTGGGCATCATCTCCCACGACATCCGGACGCCGCTGTCGGCGATCTCGGTCTCGGCCGAGCTCCTCGCCCGCGGAGCCAGCGATCCGCTCGCCGCACGCCGGAGCGTCGACCGGATCCAGGGCAGCAGCCAGCGCGCCACGCGCCTCATCAACCAGATGATGGAGTGGACGCAGGCCAGTATCGGTGGAGGCCTGCCCATCCAGCGCCACCACGCGGATCTCCTGATGACATTGCGGCAGACCCTCTCCGAGGTGCAGGCCGCCAACCCGGGGCGCCAGTTCCAGAGCAGCGTGCAGGGAGAGGCGTGGGGCGACTGGGATCCGGACCGCCTTTCCCAAGTGTTCTCCAACCTGCTCGGGAACGCGGCCCAGCACAGCCCTCCGGCGAGCCCGGTGAAGGTGAGCGCCTCGGTCGACAGCGACGCCGTGTCGATCACCATCGCCAACGAGAACATCGCCGGGCCCATCCCTTCCGAGGTGCAGGAGAGCCTGTTCGAGCCCTTCCGCCGCGGCCCCTCCGCCCCGCGCGGGAGCAGCTCGATCGGCCTGGGGCTCTACATCGCCCGGCACCTCATCGAGCAGCACGGCGGGCGAATCTCGGTGGAGTCGAGCCCGGCCGGAACCCGGTTCGTCGTCCGCTTGCCCCGCTGAGCCCGGCGCTTCGGCCGGAGGAGTAGGCTCGTGGCGATGCACCTCCTGGCGAGCATCCGGGCGGCGTCCGACCTCGACGCGGCGGTCGCGGCGCTGGTGGCCTCGGCGGCGATGACCAAGGCCGAGGCCCGGATGAGGCTCGCCCCGGAACCACCGGCGCTGCTCGCCCGCGTTCCGGCGGAGGACGCCATGCGGGTCGTCGCCGAGCTCGGGCGGGCGGGGCTGCCGGCGCTGGCCCTGGACGAGAACGTCCCCTCGGACTCCGAACGGTTCCAGGTGCGCAGCTTCGCCTTCGAGCAGGGGGCAGGGCGTTTCACCTCCCGGATCGGCGAGACGCTCGCCGTGCCCTGGGACGACGTCAGGCTGGTCCTCCGCGGCGCCCGGACGTCGCGCACGACCACCGAGCACACCGAGACCCGCCAGCAGCTCGCGCCGGGGCGGGCGGTGCTGACCGGCGGCCTGGTGTTCACCAAGAAGACCACCTCGACCGTCCGGAACGTGCAGGAGGACTCCGAGCAATTCCTCCTCTTGCACACCGATGCCGGGCTCAGGCTGTTCCTCGGAGAGCAGGCCCTCGAATTTTCCGGCCTCGGACCCCTGCTCCAGCCGGCCCGCACGGCCAACCTCGGCGTCCTGGCGCAGGAGCTGCGGCGCCGCACGCCGCGGGCCTTCCACGACGACCGGCTGCTGCGGCTCGGCCGGCGCGCGCTTCCCTTCGTCCTCGGGGGCGGAGAGCGACGGAGCGACACGCGCGGGGTGGTCGACGTCATCGCCGAGGTGCTCGACCAGGCGGTGCGGACCGGACTCCTCCCCTGACCGGACTGCCCCGCTAGGACGAGGCGTCCGCCCGGGCGGTCATCCGGACCACCTCGGCGAATGCGGTCTGCCCGCTGGCCAGCTTCCGCACCGCGGCCTCGCGCAGCGTCCGCATCCCGGCCTTCCGCGCCAGGGCGACGAGCTCGGGGGTGTTGGCACCGTGGGCGATCGCCTCGCGAATCCCCGAGGTGACGGACATGATCTCGAAGACGCCGGTCCGACCGAAGTAGCCGGTGCCGCGGCAGTGCACGCAGCCCGCGCCCTGGACGATCTGCACCCCGTCGGGGAGCAGCGGGAGCGGGGCGCCGAGGGCCAGCACCTCGTCCTGGGTGAGGTTGTGCTCCTGCGCGCAGCGACTGCAGACCCGGCGGAGGAGCCGCTGGGCCATCACTCCGAGGAGGCAGCTGGAGAGGAGGAAGGGGGGCACGCCCAGGTCCTTCATCCGGCTCACCGCGCCCACCGCGTCGTTGGTGTGCAGCGTCGAGAGCACCAGGTGTCCGGTGAGCGCGGCCTGGATCGCGTTCTCCGCCGTCTCCGGGTCGCGGATCTCGCCCACCATGATGACGTCCGGGTCCTGCCGGAGGATGTGGCGGAGGGCGTTGGCGAAGTCGAGGTCGATCTTCGGCTGCACCTGGACCTGGTTGAAGCCGTCCCACACCATCTCGATGGGATCCTCGATGGTGGTGACGTTCACGTCGGGACCGGCCAGCGCCTTCAGGGCGGAGTAGAGGGTGGTGGTCTTGCCGCTGCCGGTGGGGCCGGTGACCAGGATGAGCCCGTGGGGCTCGTCGATCCACGACTCGAAGTGGCCCTTCTCCTCCTCGTCGAAGCCGAGCTGGGCGATGTCCTGCACCAGCGTCTCCGGGTCGAAGATGCGGATGACCACCTTCTCGCCGAAGGCGGTGGGCAGCGTGGAGACGCGGAGCTCGATCTCCCGGCCGTCGCGCTCGGTCTTGATGCGGCCGTCCTGCGGGCGCCGCTTCTCCGAGATGTCGATGCGAGAGAGCATCTTCACCCGGCTCACGATGGGCGGGTGCACGCCGGTGGGCAGCGTGTAGACCGGGTGGAGCACGCCGTCGATGCGCAACCGCACCACCGTGCTGTCCCGCTTCGGCTCGATGTGGATGTCCGAGGCGCGGTTGTCGTAGGCGTAGCGCAGCAGGTAGTCCACCGCCTGGACGATGGGCTTGTCCGAGGCGTCGAGCTCCTTGTTCCCGGACAGCGAGACCAGCTGCTCGAAGTTCTGGATCCCCGGGCCGACCGGCTGGGCGAAGTCCGTCGCCGCCTGGGCCAGCGTCCGCTTGAAGCCGTAGATGTCGGCGATGGCCTTGAGGATGTCCGCCTTGGCCGAGAGGACGGGCTCGATGGGCATCCCGGCCAGGCGGTGGAGGTTCTCCAGCAGTTCGCGGTCGAAGGGGTTGGCGACGGCCACCACCAGCGCGCCGGCCTCGGTCCGGTCCAGCGGGAGGAGGACGTGCTTCTGGGCATAGGGCTTGGACACCGTCCGGGTGGCCAGCGCCATGTCCAGCTTCAGCGGGTCGATCTTCTTGTAGCCGACGCCCGCGGCCGCGGCGACGACCTCGGAGACCTTGTCCTGGTCCAGGGCGCGACCGCCGGCGAGCGGCACCTGGAAGGCGGCCACGATCTCGATGGGTGAGACCGTGTAGCGGGCCTCGTCCTTCTCGGCGCCGGCCTGTTTCAGGACGCGGGCCCGCGCGGCCTGCTCCTTGGCGCGAATGTCCTGCGCCTGGCTCGCCGTGAGCAGCTTGGCCTGGACCAGCGCGTTGAGGACGAAGCTCAGAGTGAAGTCGGCGCTGGTGCGCGCCACGGCGGCCTGGGTCATGGGGCGACCCGGGAGTCTACCCGTGGATGGCCCGCACCG
>DASXGF010000365.1:0-2996 GCA_036489275.1 Myxococcaceae bacterium
GGAAACGGGGGATGAGCAAGGCCCACGGACATCCGGCATCGCTCCCCCGGGACCTCGAGACGCTCCTCCACCGTGCCCGGCGCCGCGACGTGCTGTGGCTGCTCGGGGCGGCGAGCCTCTACCCGCTCCTCGGCTGCGGGACCGAGGCCGGGGAGCTCGGCTCCGGGACGGACGGCGGAACCAGCAACGGGACCTGCGCCAGCATCCCCGAGGAGACCGCCGGTCCCTACCCCGGAGACGGCTCGAACGGCCCGAACGCGCTCGCGCTCTCCGGCATCGTCCGGAGCGACATCCGGGCGAGCCTCGGCGCCTCCAGCGCCGTGGCGACCGGCGTTCCGCTGACCCTCACCCTCACCCTGGTGAACCCGGTCTCCAGCTGCGCGCCCCTCGTCGGGGCCGCGGTCTACGTGTGGCACTGCGACGCGCTCGGCCGGTACTCGCTCTACTCGTCCGGAGTCACCGGGGAGAGCTGGCTCCGCGGTGTTCAGGCAAGCGACGCCTCGGGTCAGGTGCGCTTCACCACCATCTTCCCCGGCTGCTACAGCGGGCGCTGGCCGCACGTGCACTTCGAGATCTACCCGTCGCTCGCCTCGGCAAACTCGAGCGGGAACAAGCGCGCCACGTCACAGCTCGCACTCCCGCAGACCGCCTGCGCGGAGGTCTACGCGACGAGCGGCTACACCGGGAGCGCGGCCAACCTCGCGGGCGTCAGCCTGGCGACGGACATGGTCTTTTCCGACGGAGCGACGCTCGAGACACCGACGGTCACCGGATCGGTCAACACCGGCTACGAAGCGGCGATCACCGTTGGAATCGTGCCCTAAGCGGGGTTGTGTGTTCCTGGAAGGGCGCGTGGGTAACCCGATGGAACGCTCTCGGGTTTCCCGAACCGGCTTTGCCAAACCCAACCACCCGCGACAACCCGCTGAGGCCGGTGATCGGGGCCAGGGTAGGGACTTCGCCTGGGTACCACCCCTCGCGGACCGCCGTCCCGCCGGGGCCATGGAAGGCTCATGGTCTTCGCCGGCGCCGGATCAGGTCCGGTAGGTCAGGACGACTCTGCCGTCCTTGCCCGGCTCGGCCCCGACGAGATGGAGCGCGCGCCGCTTGCCCACGCCCTCGAAGAGAGGCTTGCCGCTGGCGAGCAGGATCGGGCGAACGATGAGCCGGAGCTCGTCGATCAGGCCCTCGTTCAGGAGGTTCCTGACGAGGGTCGGCCCCCCGACGACGTAGACGTTCTGTCCCGGCTCCTCCTTGAGCCGTCGCAGCTCCGAGACGTCCCGGACGGTTCGCGCCGTCGGCGGCCAGGAGACGCCCTCGAGCGTCCTGGAGAGGACGTGGTGCGGAGTCTTCGCAGCGAGCCGCGCGTATTCGATCTCGCGCTTCGTCGGGAGCCGTTCCTGGAACGGCACGTGACTCGTCGGATTCTCCTGGATCGCCTTCCAGTACTCGCCGTAGCCCGGGTACATCCCGGCTCCCTGCACGAAGGCATCCACGTCCGGGATCAGCCCGAGCGCGTCGGCCCAGGATTCGACCCAGTCGCCCTCCTCGCCCTCCGGGCCCTGGACGAAACCGTCCAGCGAGATCTGCAGGGCGGCGATGAATCTCCTCGACGTGGGTGCCATGACGACTCCTCGGAGCTGCGTGTGCCGGCTGGATAACCGCCGGGCGCCGCACCTCGGGAGTGACAAACGTGGCGAGGAAGCGGACTCGGCTCACCAGGCCTGCGAGAGCGACAGCGCCTTGCGCGCCTCGTCGGGGCTCATCGGCTCGCGGCCCACGTCTCGCGCCATCCGGACGGCCTTCTCCACCAGCGGCCCGTTGCCCTTCGCCATCTCGGTGCCCGCCGCGTCCAGGTAGAAGTTGTCCTCGAGCCCCACCCGCACGTTCCCGCCCAGCGCCAGCGCCGCCCCGACCAGCCGCCACTGCGCCCGGCCGATGCCGATGATCTCCCAGGTGTCCTCGCGGCCGATGGAACGCGCCATCGCCGCCATCGCCTCCGCCGACGCTGGCGCCCCGCCGAGCACCCCGAGGATGAAGCTGTACTGCAGCGGCCGCTTCAGCGCGCCCATCTCCAGCAGCGGCTGCGCATTCGCCACGTGGCCGAGGTCGAAGCACTCCAGCTCCGGCTTCACCCCGCCCTCGCGCATCGCCGAGGCCGCGAGGAGGATGTCCCCGAACGGGTTGGGAAACACCAGGTCGAAGACGAACGCCTTCCGGCCCGCCGAGTACTTGGCGTAGTTCATCGACCCCATGTTGAGCGCCGCGATCTCCGGCCGCGTCCTCGACACGTAGGAGAGCCGCTCGGCCTTCTCCGCCTCGCCGTCGGCGCCCATGTTGAAGCCTCCGGTGGAGAAGTTGACGATGATCGGCGAGCGCGCCTGCACCTCGCGCTTGATCTCCGCGTAGGTGTCGACCGACCAGGTCGGCCCGCCGTCGGGCGCACGACCGTGGATGTGGACCACCGCCGCGCCCGCCTCGTACGCCCGCCGGGCCTCCTCGCCGATCTCCGCCGGCGTGTACGGGAGGTACGGGCATTGCTCGCGGGTGGCGAGCACGCCGGTGAGCGCAGCCGTCACGATGACTCTGTCCTGGATCAGTGCCATGGCTGCTTATCGGTCCTTCCACACAGGAGGCCGGCGCTCGAGGAAGGCCGAGATGCCCTCCGCCGCGTCCTCCGTCCCGAGGTTGAGCGAGAGTTGCCCGGCGAGGAAGTCCATCGCCTGCGGCAGTGACATGTCGTCGGCGCTCCGGAAGGAGGCCTTCCCCAGCGCGAGGACCGCCCGGCTCTTCCCCGCCACCCGTCCGGCCACCGCGCGGGTCGCGGCGTCGAGCTCGGCCCGCGGCACGACCCGGTTGAGCAACCCCCAGCGCAACGCCTCCTCCGCCTTCAGCCGGTCCCCGGTGAGGAGCAGCTCCAGCGCGCGCTTGCGCCCCACGTGACGCTGGAGCCAGGCGAGCACCATCATGGGGAACAGGCCCACGTCGATCTCCGG
>DASXGF010000421.1:0-5738 GCA_036489275.1 Myxococcaceae bacterium
CGGCCGTGACCCCATCCTCAAGGAACGGCTGTTCGGGCTGACCAACAGCGAGGGCAATCACGGCGAGGACGTGAAGGAGTACTACTTCTACCTCGACAGCACGCCGACCCACTCGTACATGAAGTACCTCTACAAGTACCCACAGCGCCGGTTCCCGTACGAGGACCTGCAGCGCACCAACGCTGCGCGGGGCAAGAACGAGCTCGAGTACGAGCTGCTCGACACCGGGGTCTTCGCCGAGAACCGGTACTTCGACGTCTTCGTCGAGTACGCCAAGGCGAGCCCGGAGGACCTCCTGGTGCGCATCGACGTCATCAACCGTGGCCCGGAGGCAGCGACGATCCACGTCCTCCCCACGCTCTGGTTACGGAACACCTGGTCCTGGGAGAACGGCGGCGGAAAGCCCTCGCTGGAGAAGGTCGAGCATCCGGCGGCGAGCGTCATCGCCGTCACCCACGACTCGCTCCCGGGCTACTTCCTGTACTGCGAGGGGAAGCCGGAGCTGCTCTTCACCGAGAACGAGAGCAACGTGCAGCGCCTGTGGGGCCAGCCGAACCCGGCGCCGTTCGTGAAGGACGGCATCGGCGAGCGGGTAGTGCACAACAACCGCGAGGCGGTGAATCCGGCGGGCCGCGGGACCAAGGCCTCACCGGACGTGGCGCTCACCATCCCGGCCGGAGAGACCCGGACCGTCCGGCTGCGGCTGACGCGCGGCGCCCCCGGCGTGACGCCCGCGCCCTTCGCCGACCACGACCGGGTGGTCGAGCAGCGCCGCCGCGAGGCGGACATCTTCTACGAGGGAATCACCCCGCCGGCGGTGAGGGCCGACGAGGACCGGGCGCGGGTGATGCGACAGGCGCTCGCCGGGATGCTCTGGAGCAAGCAGTACTTCCACTACGACCTCTCCACCTGGCTCAAGGAGCACCGCGTGGGACCGGAGACTCCGCCCTGGATACGCCAGCGGGTGCGGAACGCCGAGTGGTTCCACATGATCAACGACGACATCATCTCCATGCCCGACAAGTGGGAGTACCCCTGGTACGCGGCGTGGGACCTGGCGTTCCACATGCTCCCCCTGGCGATGGTGGACGTGGACTTCGCCAAGTCGCAGCTCGATCTCATTCTGCGCAGCGACTACCTGCACCCCAACGGGCAGATGCCGGCCTACGAGTGGAACTTCGGCGACGTGAATCCGCCGGTCCACGCCTACGCCACGATGCAGGTCTACCTCATCGACAAGGAGCGCAAGGGGAAGGGGGACGTCGACTTCCTCACCTACGCCTTCTCCAAGCTCCTGGTGAACTTCACTTGGTGGGTGAACCGGAAGGACCGGACCGGGAACAACGTCTTCGAGGGCGGTTTCCTCGGGCTGGACAACATCGGCGTCTTCGACCGGAGCTCGCCGCTCCCCACCGGCGGTTACCTCGAGCAGGCCGATGGCACCGCGTGGATGGCCTTCTTCAGCCAGCAGATGCTGCGCATCGCCGTCGAGCTGGCGGTCCACAACCCGGCGTACGAGGAGTTCGTCACCAAGTTCTTCGAGCACACCATCTGGATCTCCGCCGCGATGGACCGGCTGGGCGAGAACCAGGACGACATGTGGGACGAGGAGGACGGGTTCTTCTACGACGTGCTCCGGCTCCCGGACGGCCAGGCCACGCGGCTCAAGGTGCGGTCGATGGTGGGCCTTTTGCCGCTGGCCGCGGTCGCGATCTTCGACGAGGACATCCTCGACCGGCTCCCGACCTTCACCCGGAACGCCCGGAACTTCCTCCTCCGTCACCCCGAGCTCACGGCGAACATCCACATGCCGAACGAGCTGGGGATGAACGGGCGGCGGATGGTGTCCATCGTCGACGAGAAGAAGCTGCGCCGGATCCTGGCCCGAATGCTCGACGAGAAGGAGTTCTTCGGGCCGCACGGGATTCGTGCCCTGTCGCGTGCTCACCTCGAGCGGCCGTACGTCTTCACACACGCAGGACACGACTTCCGGGTCGGCTACGTGCCGGGCGACTCGGACACCGGGATGTTCGGCGGGAACTCCAACTGGCGTGGGCCGGTCTGGATGCCGGTGAACTTCCTGCTCTGGACGGCCCTGCTGAGGCTCGCTGCCTTCTACGGCGACCGCTTCAAGATCGAGTGCCCCACCGGGTCGGGGAAGGAGATGACGCTCTTCCAGGTGGCGCGCGAGCTGGCCGAGCGGCTGATCGGGACCTTCACCCGGGACGGCTCGGGACGGCGGCCGGTGTACGGAGGCTCGGAAACCTTCCAGACCGACCCCAACTGGCGGGACCACATCCTGTTCTACGAGTACTTCCACGGGGACAACGGTGCCGGCATCGGGGCGAGCCACCAGACCGGCTGGACCGGGGGGATCGCGCGGATGATCCAGGTGAACGGCGCGGTGACCGAGAAGATCCTCGAGGCCCCCGACCTCCAGAAGCGCGTCCTGAGCATCGGCAAGCGCTGACGAGGGGACGGCTGCTCAGCGCGCGGGTGCCGCCGGGCGCTCGGCCCGGGCGGGCTCGGCGGGTCGCTCCGGAGAATCCGCGGGCAGCACGGGGTGACGAGGCTGGAAGACGTAGTGCGGGGACATGATCTGCACCCCGGCGGCCGCGAAGCCGTCCTGGATGCGGCCGTGGAGGGCCGAGGCCACCACCGGGCGGTCCACCGGGTTCTCCACCGCCGCGAAGAGCTCGTACTGCACGTAGAAATCGTCGAGCGCGCGCTGGAGCACGTAGGGCACGGGCTCGGCGCGGATCCCCGGGGTCTCCTTCGCCGCGGCGAGCAGGAGCGCGTGCACCGTTCGCCAGGGCGCGTCGTAGCCGATGCTCACCCGGGCCGAGACCAGCGCGCCCTGGCCCTTGGTCGCCCGGCCGAAGTTCTTCACTGGCCCGTTCACCACCACCGTGTTGGGGATGGTCACCTCCTCGCCCTGGATGGTGAGGATCCGCGTGGAGAGGAGATGCACCTCGGTCACCACCCCCTCGATCTCGCCGACCCGGACGCAGTCCCCGCGCGAGAGCGCCCGGGAGTAGATGACCACCAGTCCGCTCATCGCCTGGGCGACGATGCCGGTGGAGCCGAGCGAGAGGCCGAGGCCCACCACCAGGCTGAGCCCCTTGAAGGCCTCCGAACCCGATCCCGGCAGGTAGGGGTACGCCGCGGCGAGGGTGATGAGCCACACCGCCCCGACCAGGATCCGGCGGGTGGCCCCGGCGGTCTCGGGGTAGACGCCAGGAAGCATGGCCGTGCCCGCCTCGACCCGCTGGACGACGTTGGAGACGAAGCCGGCCACCGCCCGTCCGATGAGGAGGATGACCAGCGCGGTCAGGAGGTCCGGAACGCCGCCGAGAATCGCCCGGCCGAGCCTGGCGAGCAGGCCAAGGACGCTTCCCAGCAGCGCCTCGGACCAGGGCCGGGTGAGCGGGAAGACCGAGAGGACGTAGGTGAGCCAGACCTCCACCATCGTCAGGACCAGGGCCCAGAAGAGGACGAAGGTCAGCCAGCGGAGCGTCGAGCGGATGATGGGACCGAAGTCCACGCCCCCCAGCCGGAATCCCTCGCGCCGGCTGATCCGCGCCACGCCCCGGTAAGCAGCGCGCCGCGCGCGGACGAAGAGGAAGAGCACCCCGCCGGTGATGACAGTCGCCATCCCTGCGAGGAGGAACGAACGGAGCAGGAGGCGCAGCGAACGCTGCTCGCGCTCGGCGCCCAGCGCCTCCGAGAGAACCTGTGCGGCCTGTTGCGCCACGCCCTCGGTGGTCTCTCCGCCCGGGAGGTCGACGTCGGCCTCGAAGACCGTGAAGATCAGGCGTGGCCCGATCATGACCGCCGTCCCGCGCTCCTTGCCGAGCTGCAGCGGGTGCGTCTCCACCTTCTCCATTGGGCCCCGGCTGGAAAGCTGCTCCAGCCGTGCGTGGGCGTTCGCCAGGCGCTCCTCCGGCGAGCTTCCGGCGGAGGTGGCCCGGAAGGTGAAGACCTTCCGATTCGCCACCTCGAGCGTCGCCCCGGGCTCTCCGGCGCCGGAGGCCAGAGAGAGGCTCAGGAGCAGGGTGGGGAGACCCCTCATCGCAGTCATGGTGCCACAGCCTCCTCGGGCCGGTGGACCCGTTCGCTCACCCCGACCTCCGCGGGGGGCGCGCGGCCGCGTCGAGCGGCCGGAGGAACTCCCGGAGCGCGGCATTGACCTCGTCGGCGGAGTCCAGGGGTGACCAGTGGCTGCCGCCCGAGAGGCGCTTGACCTCGATCCCGGAACGGAGAGGGCCGGGAATCGCCTCGTCGGGGGTGGCGAGGATGAGCACCGGGCCGGGGTAGGCGGCGAGGCTTCCGGACAGGTCTTTCCCGGCCGCGTCGGCCAGCATCGATCGCATCGCCGGAACCCGCGCCACCTGCACCGAGCCCCGCACCAGCTCCACGGTCTCGGGCTTCGCTCCCTCGAGGAGCGTTCCCAGCCAGCCGTCCACGGCGGGGCGGAACCGGTCCTCCGGGAGGTCGGCCACCCGTCCGGCCTCGGCGTTCCCGCTGACCGGATTGACGAGGACGAGTCCCCGCACCCGGTCCGGATTCCGCTCCGCGTACCGCGCCACCACCTGCGCCCCGGTGCCGTGCCCCACGAGCACCACCGGCTCGAGGCGAATGGCGTCCAGCAGGTTGGAGAGGTCGCGGACCCGCGTCTCCAGGTCGTAGTCGCCTCCCGGAGCGTCGGCGCTTCCGCCGCAGCCGCGCTGGTCGAACGCCACGACCCTCCGCCCGCCGCGGAGGTCTTGCAGCTGCGGATCGAAGACGTGGTGGTTGCCGCCCACCCCGTGGACGAGAACCACCGGCAGTCCGGGCCCGAGCCCCAGCGAGCGCCCGAGGAGCCACCCGTTGGCCGTCGCCAGCTGTCGCTCTTCGCTCTGGTCGGCTCCGGCGGGCGCCGGGGGCGGGTGGGCGCATCCGAGCATCCCGGCCGCGGCGGCGAGCGCCAGCCCCACCACGGTGCCGGTCAGTCCGTCGTGCATGGGTGCCCCGGGAGTCGTCCCCCCACGTCCCGCCCGGAGGGCCGGCGGATCAATGAGACCAAGGTCCAACCGACGGTGACGAAGGTCCCATGGGCTGCCAGGCTGCAGGTGGGGCAAGACGTGGCCGGGCCGGGAGGGACGATCCATGCTTCGAGGGCTGCTGCTGGGAACGCTGCTGACCGCGGGAACTGCCTGGGCGCAGGGGACCCCGCCCCCGGGTTATCTGCCCACGCCGCCGCCGAACCCGTACGGCCCGCCGGCGCCACCCCCGCAGCCGGTCTACGCCCAGCCCGTCTACGCGGCCCCGGCCTACACGCCCCCGCCGCCTGCGCCGTCACGGGGAGCGATCGAGCTCGGGGCCTTCGCCGGGTGGATGGTCTCCACCGATGCGAGCACCTTCAACGGGAACGTCATCATCGACGGTTCCGCGAGCTACGGGGGGACCATCGACTACTTCATCCGCCCTGGCTACGCGGTGGAGCTGCTCTACGCGTACATTCCGACCCACGCCCGGTTCAACTCCTTCGTGGCCGGCGTCCCGAGCAGTGACAAGGCCAGTCTGGGCGAGCACTGGATCCAGATCGGTGGCCACGTCAGCCGCCCCCTCGGGCGGATCGAGCCCTTCGGAGCCATCACCGCCGGGATGGTCATCCTCCACCCGAGCAGCCTCCGCTTCCAGGACGGGACGACCTACACGGCGGACGACGCCGTGCGCTTCGCCTTCACTGCCGGCCT
>DASXGF010000491.1:0-8549 GCA_036489275.1 Myxococcaceae bacterium
ATCGGCCGGACGCTCCTCCGTGAGCCCTCGGTGCGGAGCCTCGTCTACCTCGGCGGCGCCGAGGCCGGTGACGGCCTGCCGCTGGTGCGGACCCTGGAGCGGGCGAGCCAGGAGTTCGCCCCCCGGGTGTACCTCCTTGCCCGCCGGGCGGAGGTGACGCCGCGGCCAGGGCTGACACCGCTCGTGCTCGGGGGCGACGAGCGGCTCGTCCGCCACCAGTTCCTGCTCTGGCTGCACGGGACCGCGGCCTACGCGCTCCTGCAGCGCCGGGGGCGCGGCGCGACCTGGGCCTTCCACTCCTCGGACGCGGCGCTGGTGGACGGCCTCGTCTCCAAGCTCCAGACGACGTACGAGCTGCAGCCGTATTGATGAGGACCCCGCAATGACGCGCCTTCCACGGACTCGTGAGCCCTCGGGATGACCACCGTCCGCAAGGTGCTGCTCGCCGATCCCGACCTCACCTCGGTGCGAGCGCTCACCCGCGCCCTGCGGCAGAAGGGCTACCAGGTCTACTCGGCCCGCGACGGGGCCCGGGCGCTGGAGCTCGCGGTGCTCCGCCATCCCGACCTCGTGCTCTTCGACCACGGCTGCCCGGTGCTCGAGGCCCGGACCTTCGTGGACATCCTCCGCACCAACCCCCGCACCGACACCATCCCGGTGGTGGTGACGGCCAGCCCCGAGCACGCGGACGAGGCGAGGCGCGACGGCCTGGGCGCGCTCCTGCACAAGCCCTTCAACCTGGACGAGGTCCTGGCCCACATCGACGACCTCCTGGCCCGGGGGAAGAACGAGGCCGCCGAGGTCCAGGAGATCGAGGGCGCGCTCGGACAGCTCGCGCTTCCGGATCTGCTCCAGACCCTGGCCCTGGCCCGGCGCACCGGCCGGGTGACCGTGCGGCGGGGAACGGAGCGAGGCGAGGTGGAGCTCGTGGAGGGCCGCCCGGTGGACGCGCGCGGCGGCGCGACGCAGGGCGAGAAGGCGCTGTTCCGGCTCCTCGAGTGGGCGGAGGGAACGTTCTCCTTCCAGCCCGGGCCGCCGTCCGCGGAGGCGCGCATCGCACGGGGAACGGACGAGCTCCTGCTGGAATCCGCGCGGCAGAGCGACGAGTGCCGCCGGCTCCTCGAGGCGCTCCCCGGGCCGGGGACGCGGTGGGTACAGGCGCCGGGGGCCACGCTCCGGGCCGTGCCCCCGATCGCCCGGGAGCTCCTGGGTCGGCTGGAGACGCCGCGGAGCATGGCGGAGCTGCTGGACGCGGTGGAGGCCTCGGACCTGGCCGTGCTCCAGAGCGTGGCGATGCTCCATGGCGAGGGCCTCGCCGTGCCGGTGGACGTGGACGCGCCGCCGGCGCCCGAGCCGCTCCTCTCCGCGGCCGAGGCGCATGCCATCAGGGCGCGGGCGCAGCGAGGACGGAGCTCCTCGCGGAGCCAGGTGGTGAAGGTGCTGCTCGCCGCTCGCGACGGTCAGGCGGCGCGCGAGGCGCTGGCCGGGCTGCCGCTCCTCGCCCCCGAGGGGACGCCGGTGGAGGCGCTGGGGACGGTGGCCGAGCTCGAGGTGGCCGAGGGCCTCCTGCTCCACTTCTGCATCGTGCCCCCCGGCGAGCTGGGCCGGCCGCTGTGGCGGGCGTTCACCTCCGACGCGGCGGGCCTGGTGGTGGCCGACACCTCGGTGGCGATGCTGGCGCTGGCCCGATGGGTCGCCGAGGAGCAGCGCGTGCCGCTCGCGGTGCTCGGCGACGGCTGCCCGGAGGAGCTCGCCAGGCGCGGCGCGGAGGCCCACCCCGGCACGCGCGAGGCACTGCGGGCGGTGCTGCTCGCCTACGCCGGGCTCGCCACCTAGCGCCCGCGGCCGAGCGCCTCGGACATTCCCGGCAGTCGGCGGAGCAGCGCGTACTCGTCACCGGTGAGGTAGGCGGTGCGCCGCCCGGCGAGGTGGTCGAACCGGAGCTCCACCCGGAGGTCACCGTCCGTCCCTTCCTCGCGCACTTCGGGCCGGACGCCCCGGTCGAGGCAACGCCGGACGTCGCGAGCGAGCCCCCGGAGCCGCCGGGCGAGGGTGAGGGCGCGCTTCCCCTCGGGCGTCTCGAAGGTGTGGAAGTGCCGGTTCCGAGACAGCGGCAGCGAGGGCTCGAGGAGCCGTTCCACGAGGCGGCGGACGAAGGAATCCATCATCAGGAAGGAGGGCCGAGCGTAGCAACGGCGCGACGCCGTCGCCTCAGGCGTGCGCGGCTGGCTGCTCTCCCACCGCGGGCTTGGGCGCCACCTGCACCTTGAGGTGGAAGACGGTCCCGGTCGGCCCGGTGCGCTCGCACCCCAGGGCGCCACCGTGGGCCTCGAGGATCTGCCGGCTCAGGGCGAGGCCGAGCCCGGTCCCGTGGCGCTTGGTGGTGAAGAGCGGGTCGAAGAGGTGGCCCCTCGCCTCGTCCGGGATGCCATGTCCGGTGTCCTCCACCCGGACGTGCACCGACTCGTCCTCGCCCGAGGTGGACAGCCGGAGCACGCCCCCGCCCTCCATCGCCTCGCGGGCGTTCCTGACGAGATTCAGGAGCACCTGGCGGAGCTGCCCCTCGTCCACCAGCGCGCGCGGGAGCGCCGGGTCCAGCCGCCGCTCGACGCGGATGCCGGCCCGGCCCAGCTCCCCGGCGGCGAAGTCCAGCACTCCCTCCACGATGCCGTTCACGTCCTCGGAGGCGAGCGCCGGGGCGGGGGAGCGAGCCATGCGGAGGTAGCGCTCGGTGGTTTCGGTCAATCTGTCCACCTCGCGCGTCACGGCCAGGAGCAGCGCCTTCACCTCGTCGGCCTCGGTCGCGCTCCCGAAGCGGGCGTGGCCGAGCGAATCCTGGAGGAGCTCCACGTTGAGCCCGATGGAGCTGAGGGGGTTCCTGACCTCGTGCGCCACCTGCGCCGAGACCCGCCCCACCGCGGCGAGCCGCTCGGCCCGGAGGAGCGCCTGCTGCTGCCGCGCCAGGGCCTGCTCCCGCTCCTCGAGCGCCCGGGTCATGGCGTCGAACTCCCGTCCGAGCTGGGAGATCTCGTCGTCGCCGGGGATGTTCAGCTGCGCGGTGTAGTCGCCGCGGCGGATCTGCCCCACGCCGGCGATGAGCGCGCGCACCGGGCGAAGGCTCCGGGCGGAGAGCGCGGTGGCGAGGAGCCCCACGGCGATCGCTGCGACCGAGAAGCCGATGAGCAGCACGCCCCGCCGCCGGTCGCGGCGCTCGGCCTCCTCCACCACCGCCCGGGTGCGGGTGTCCAGCGCGGCCCGGAGCGCGCGCAGCTCGCGGGAGAGCGAATCCTGCGTGGTGGCCAGGGTGCGCTGGGCCTCCGGAGGCGGATTCTCCGACCAGGTGCTGGGGGTGGTGCGCTCCACCAACTCCAGATCTCTGGCGACGTGCTCCACCCGGGCCTGCACCGAATCGAGGAAGGCCCGCTCGGAGGCCGGGGCGGTGGTCCGCAGCGTGGTGAGCGTCGCCTCGAGCGAGCTGAGACGCGCGTGCAGGAGTGGGGGGTAGGTGAGCGGCGCGAGCCGGGCCAGTGCGGCCCGGGTCTGAGGGTCGGTCTCGGCGCTGATCTGCGCGGCCTCCTGGGCCTGGTTGCGCTGGAACGAGTCGAGCGCGGCCGCGTCCTGAGAGAGCGGGAGGTACCCCTGGCTGACCAGACGGATCTCTTGCTGGTTCCGGTGAAGCTCGCTGACGCTGAAGAGGATGAGGAGGCCGAAGGTGACCAGCACCACCGCGTGACCGAGGAAGATGCGGGTGGCCAGCGACACCCTGGGCAACCGGCCCGGGAGTGGGTGGGCGCCGGTCAGCCGGCCTTCTCCGCGTGCTGTGCGGCCGGAGTGCCGGCGGCCGCAGTCTCGAGCGATGCCTCGGCCGTCGCGGGCTCGGCGGTCGAGGCGGTGGCCTCCCCGGCGGCGGGCTCGGGTGGTCGGGTGCGGCGGGCGATCTCCGCGGCCTCGGCGGCGGCGCGCTCCTCCACCGTGCGGTCGGAGGCGGCGACCTCGTCCGCGGTGAGCTCGGTCCGGTCGGCGAGGAGGCCGCTCTTCTTCTCCAGATCCCGGATGGCCCGCCGGAGGAGGTCACGCTCGAGCAGCGTCCGGTTGAGCCGCTTCTCCAAGGCCTTGAACTTGTCCTTGAGGAGATCCAGCTCGCCCTTGATGACGGTGTAGACCCGTGCCTGCGTCTCGGTGCGCCCCTTGAGCCGGCGCACCTCGGCGGAGAGCTCCTGGGCCCGGGAACGCTCGCGGTTCGCCAGGTGCTCGAGGCGATCCATCTTCTCGCGGTCGGTGTCGGACAGCTCCCGGAACCGACGCGGCTCGGGGGTGGGCGGTGCGGCAACCGGTGCCGGAGCGGGGGCGGGCTGCGGCGCCGGAGCCGGAGCCGGGGCGTGGGTCGGCCGGCGCGTGCGAAAGGCCTCGGCCTCGCTCTTCACCCGCCCGACCTCGGCAAGCGCGGTGGCCAGCTCGCCGCGTACCACCTCCAGCTGCTGGGAGGCGCTGCGCTCGACCTCGGCGCGGGCCTTGACCAGGTCCGCCCCGTCCCGCTCCGCCTCGCGGTGGTCGTGGAGCTTCTTCCGGGTCTGCTTCAGCTCCCCCCGCAGCTCGGCCACGGTGCCCTTCAGCTCGTCCACCTCGCGGCGCCTCCGTTCCAGCTCGGGATCGGGCCCGCTCCGCGAGGAGGCGGCAGCGCCCGGCGACGGGGCGGACGCGTGGGCGTGGGCCGAAGGGTGCGCACCCCGTCCGAAGATGAGGAGCGCGAGACAGACGACGAGAGCGAGCGTGACGAGGACGAGTAGGGTCGGAAGCATGGGGCCTTCTCTGGAAGGTCCTTTAGCATGGCAGCGGCATGCTCCACTCCACCCACCGTCTCTTGCTCGTCGGCTTCCTCGGGGCCGTCGCGCTCTTCGCGACGACCGTCACCCCGGCGCTGTTCGCCACCCTCCCTCCGTCGAGCGCCGCCCGTGTGGTCGGCCGTGTGCTCCCCGTGCTGGACGGGGCGGGTCTCGTGCTCGGGCTCGCCGCGGTGGTCCTCGGGCTGACCGGGCGCTCGGGGAAGGCCGCGGCGGTGCTGGGGCTCGTGCTCGCCGCGCTCGCCGCGGCCAGCCTCTTCCTGGTCACGCCCGAGATCGCCAGCATCCGCCGGGCGGTCGGCGACGGGCTCTCGCACCTGCCGCCCACCGACCCGGCGCGCCGCCGGTTCGGGATGCTGCACGCCATGTCCACGGTGCTCTTCGCACTGCAGGCGGTCCTGGCCGTGGCGCTGGTCGCGCTCCGGCCGGACCGGGGGGCCGCCTCCCGAAGAGCCCGACGGTCATCTCCCTGACGCGGCCGGGCCGCCGTGACGACTGCCTGCGGCCGCCTGGACCTCGCGGACGGTGCGCCCCGACGACACCGGGATGTGGATCTGGACGCGGCCGCCGTGACGACTCGACTGCGGCCGCCTTGACCTCGCGGACGGTGCGCCCCGACGACACCGGGATGTGGATCTGGACGCGGCCGCCGTGACTTACAGGTAGAACCGGTCGGTGACCCCGGCCGTGCGGGCGAGGATGGCCGTCCAGCCGAGCAGGGTGTCGACTCGACCCTCCGCCTCGGCCGGGGTGCGTCCGATTGCCGCAAGGCTTCCGCTGCAGGCGACCAGCGTCACGTGCCCCGAGGCCTTCAGATGGGCGAGCAGCGTGCGCAGCGTCGGCAGCCCACGCGCCTCGAAGCGGGCCGCGACCTCGTCCCTCTCGGGGAAATCGGGTTCATCCAACCGGTCGGTCAGTATTCGCTCCAGTGCCCACCAGAAGAAGTAGACCTCCACCCGACGGCCCAGGGCAGCTCCGGCGGCGGCGATGGACAGGCCCTGATGCAGCCGGTCATAGTCGCCACTGTGTAGGAATATCGCTAGGATAGCGCCCTCGTGCGTGGCCGACACATCGGGCAGATACCCTGGATCGTCTTGCGCATGAAAGACCTGGCTGGTACTCCCCCCAGACCCCGGATGCCAGAGGCCCCGACAGCGCGGCGCAAGGACGCCCACCTCGATCTGTGCGCGCAAGGGGACGTGGAGCCGGACGGAAATTCCACCCTGCTCGACTGCGTGCACCTCGTCCACAACGCCCTGCCGGAGCTGGCGCTGGACGAGGTGGAGCTGACCCTCTCGCTGTGGGGGAAAGTCCTTCGCGCCCCCATCCTCGTGACCGGGATGACCGGGGGCACCGACCGGGCGCGCGAGGTCAACCGGGACCTCGCCCAGGTGGCCGAGCGCCACGGTCTGGCGTTCGGCGTGGGGAGCCAGCGCGTGATGGCCGAGCACCCGGAGCTGGCCCGCACCTTCCAGGTGCGCGACGTGGCCCCGCACGTGCTCCTGGTCGGCAACATCGGGCTCAAGCAGGCCATCGCGATGGGAGTGGACGGCGTCCGTCGTCTGGTCGACGGCATCGACGCCGATGGCCTGGCCCTACACCTCAACGCCGCGCAGGAGCTGAGCCAGCCCGAGGGAGATCGCGACTTCCGGGGTGGCTACAGCCTGGTCCAGGCGCTGGCCTCGGCCTTCGGTGAGCGCTTTCTGGTGAAGGAGACCGGTTGCGGCATCGCGCCCACGGTGGCGCGGCGGCTGGTCGACTGTGGGGTGCGCACCATCGACGTGAGCGGCCTCGGTGGGACCAGCTGGGTGCGGGTGGAGCAGCTCCGCGCCACGGGCCAGATGGCCGAGCTGGGGGGGCTCTTCTCCTCGTGGGGTATCCCCACGGCAGCCGCGGTGGCGAGCGTCCGGCGGGCGGTGGGCCCGTCGGTGAAGCTCGTCGCCTCGGGTGGAATTCGCCATGGCCTGGACGTTGCGAAGGTCCTGGCGATGGGCGCGGACCTGGCAGGCATGGCCCTGCCGCTGTTCCGTGCCCAGCAAGCGGGCGGCGTGGCCGGCGCCGACGCAGCAGTGCGGACCGTGGTCGCAGGACTGCGGCAAGCACTGCTGTTGACCTCGAGCCGGACCGTGGCCGATCTGCGGCGTAGCCCGCGGGTGGTGACGGCTCCGTTGAAGGACTGGATGGAGTCGCTGTGAAACAGGGAACGGGGGCAGTGCTGCGCGTGGACGCCGACGCGGAGGGACAGGCCCCCTCTTCGCGCTTTCCGGGGTTCCACAAGCTGACGCTGGACCAGCGCCTCGCGGAGCTGGAGCGACGGTTCGGTCTGTCCAAGGAGGATCTCGAGCTTCTCAGGAGCGCCGAGACCCTGCCGCTCAGCACCGCGAACACGATGATCGAGAACGCGGTGGGGACCTTCTCCCTCCCGCTCGGCCTGGGGCTCAACCTCCAGGTCAACGGCCGCGACTACCTCGTCCCGATGGCGGTCGAGGAGCCCTCGGTCGTGGCCGCGGTCTCGTTCGCCGCGAAGATCGTCCGCGAGGCGGGTGGCTTCACCGCCGACGCCGACGATCCGCTGATGATCGGCCAGGTGCAGGTCACCCGGTACGGCGACCCGACCATCGCCGCCGAGAAGATCCGCGCCCACAAGGAGCAGATCCTCGCGCTGGCCAACAGCTTCCATCCGTCGATGCAGCGCCGCGGCGGTGGGGCGCGTGACGTCGAGGTCCGGCTGCTCCCGGCGCCCGAGGGCAGCCGCGGCGAGCCGCTCCTCGTCGCGCACCTCCTCATCGACACCCAGGAGGCGATGGGGGCCAACCTCATCAACACCATGGCCGAGGGCGTGGCGCCGCTCATCGAGCAGATCACCGGCGGGCACGTCTACCTGCGCATCCTCAGTAACCTCGCCGACCGGCGCCTGGCCCGGGCGAGCTGCCAGATTCCCCTCGGGGCGCTGGCCGACTTCGACATGTCCGGCCCGGACATCGCTGAGGGCATCAGCCAGGCGAGCCGCTTCGCCCGCGCCGACCCCTACCGCGCGGCGACCCACAACAAGGGCATCATGAACGGCATCGACGCGGTGGCCATCGCCACCGGTCAGGACTGGCGCGCGATCGAGGCCGGGGCGCACGCCTTCGCCTGCCGCGACGGCCAGTACCGTCCGCTGTCGCAGTGGTACGTCGAGGACGCTCACCTCGTCGGCCGCATCGAGCTGCCGCTGTCGCTCGGCACGGTGGGCGGGCCGATCAAGATTCACCCCGGCGTCCAGCTCGCACTGAAGCTCATGGGCACCCACGGGGCGCGCGAGATGAGCATGGTCTTCGCGGCGGTGGGGCTGGCCCAGAACTTCGCCGCCATCCGGGCGCTCGGCTCGATCGGCATCCAGAAGGGGCACATGGCGCTGCACGCCCGCTGCGTGGCGGTGACCGCCGGTGCCCGGGGTGACCACGTGGAGAAGGTGGCGCACCTCCTGGTGAAGAGCGGCACGGTGAAGGTGGACAAGGCCAAGGAGATCCTCGCCTCGCTCGGGCCTGCCGACGCGCACGGGCAACCCGAGCGCTCGTGAGCCCGAGGTCGAGCGCCGCACGGCGCGCGGCCGCCCCCGCCCGGGCGCCGCGGCGAGGTCACGCGCCCGCGGAGTTCGGCCCGGGGAAAGTCATCCTGCTCGGTGAGCACGCGGTGGTTTACGGCCACCCCGCCCTGGCCGTCCCG
>DASXGF010000508.1:0-2143 GCA_036489275.1 Myxococcaceae bacterium
TGCCCGAGGTGCTCTTCACCAAGTCGGTGGGTGGCCTCGAGCTCTGGCAGTGGCTGGGGCTGATCCTCGCCTTCGCCAGCGCCCTCCTCGCCGCGTGGCTCCTGGAGCGGCTGCTGCTGGCGATCATCGGACGCGTCACGAAGATGACGCGGGTCAGCTGGGACGACGAGCTGGTGCACGCGGCGCGCGGACCGCTCCGGCTGCCGATCTGGGCCTTCGTGCTCAGCATCACCACCCCGCCACTCCTGCTCTCGCCGGTGTGGGCCCACGGGATCAGCGTCCTCAACCGCTCGCTCCTCGTCATCTGCGCGGCCTGGTTCGCGCTGCGCTTCCTCGACCTGGCCTCGGGGGTGGTGGAGAGCCGCGTGGCGAAGGCGCACGAGAACGTGGCCAACGCCCGCGCCGTGCGGACGCAGCTGGCGGTGCTCCGGCGGGTCCTGGTCATCGTCGTCTGGATCCTCGCCGCCGCCGCGCTGCTGATGCAGTTCGCGGTGGTCCGCACCGTCGGCGTCTCGCTGCTTGCCTCGGCCGGCGTCGCCGGCGTCGTGCTCGGCCTCGCCGCGCAGAGATCCATCGGCGCGCTGCTCGCCGGGATCCAGCTCTCCATCACCCAGCCCATCCGGATCGGGGACCAGATCGTCATCGATGGCGAGAACGGGACGGTCGAGGAGATCAGCCTCACCTACGTCGTCATCCGGACCTGGGACCTCCGCCGGCTGCTCGTCCCGGTCACCACGTTCCTGGAAAAATCGTTCCAGAACTGGAGCAAGGGCGGGGTCGAGATGCTGGGCACCGTCCTGTTCCAGGTCGACTGGACCACCGACGTCGAGGCGGTGCGCGCGGAGCTGGCGCGGGTGCTGGCGACCGAGGGGAAGGACCTGTGGGACGGCAAGCTGGCGAAGGTCCAGGTGGTGGACTCCACCGAGCAGACGATGCAGCTCCGCGTCCTCCTCGGCGGGTTCGTCGACAGCCTCTTCGACCTCCGCTCCCTCGTCCGCGAGCGGCTCATCGCCTTCCTCCACCGGACTCCGGCGTGGCTGCCCCGCCAGCGCGTCGAGCCGCCGGCCAATGCCCAGGCCCAGGGTCCGGCGGCCCCCGCTCCCGCGCCGAAGGCCTGAGAGGGCGCGCACCCGCGCCGGCGTGCGGGGGCTGAGCGGTCCTCCGGCACTCGGGGGTCGCCGCTGGCCCCGCCCAGCGCCGGTGACCCACCCGGGGCAAGTGTGGGCGGCCGGAATCCAGGGGGATGCGGCTGGCCCGGGACGTGAAAGGGATGGCTCGACATGAAGCCGTCCCCGCACACCAACGCCGTCGTCCAGGCTCTGGTCGCATGTCGCGCGCGCCGCGAGCTGAAGGGCACCCCGCGCGACACCCCGGAGGAGCGTCAGGCGATGAAGGTCCAGCTGTGGGCCCGACTCGATTCCCGGCTCTCCACCTGGGACCCGAGCACCGAGACGATGGCGCAGTGGGCGCTCCACGTGCTGAGCGCCCCCAGCGAGCCCGCGCAGCGGGTTGCCTGAGACGCCGCGCGCCGGCGCCCTGACTCCGTGCCCGCCGGGCCGGAGCCAGTCGCCACGCGCGCGTGGGCGGCGCCCCCGGGTTGCAGCAGCGGGCCGGCGAGATGGGCGGGATGTCGCTCATCGTGAAGCTTCGTGAAGCATGGGGACGATGCGGGTGCCGCCGGGATAACGCGGCGGGGGTCCACGGGTTGAAGGCATGGAGGAATCGCCCGATGCCCACCGCCGTCCCATCCGACGCCGAGATCCAGCCGCCCGCCCGGTCCGAGCGGCGCATCCTGGCCCGCGCCGTCGGCGTGTGGTGGGTCCAACGCCTGCTCGAGGCGGCACGGAGGCGGCGTTCCGTGGGTGCTCCGCGCGAGGACGACGAGGGGCGCGAGCCCGCTCCGATCGGCCGCTGAGCCTCAACGCTGGCGCGCTCCTTCTCGCAACGATCCTCCTGAGCCGGTTCTCGTCGTCGAATCGCGATGGCGGGGAGTGAGGACGACAACCCGGACGAGCCGCCCGGGCCGCGCTGGCCCGGCGTGACGGAGAGCCCACGCCCGGCCCCGGCGGTCTCGGCCGAGCACGATGCCCGCTTCGTCCTCCCGCGGCGCACCGAGCCCTTCCGGCGATTCGCCGGGGGAGGG
>DASXGF010000517.1:0-3033 GCA_036489275.1 Myxococcaceae bacterium
GTGACGTGGCTCGCTCGAACGATGTGACAGGGACGAACCCGGGGCGCGGCTTCGTCCAGCAGGAGACAAGACGATGCAGGCAAGGATGAAGCATCCAGTGGAAGTGCTCCCCGACACGCTGCGAGTGCTGCACTCGCTCGACGGCGCGTCGGATGGGTTGCCGTACGTGTTGAGG
The DNA here is from genome assembly GCA_036489275.1 of Myxococcaceae bacterium. Classification (GTDB taxonomy): domain Bacteria; phylum Myxococcota; class Myxococcia; order Myxococcales; family Myxococcaceae; genus RPRB01. The sequence goes on from DASXGF010000517.1 coordinate 176, forward strand.
AAACTGGTGCAACTGAGGGCGAGTCAGATCAACGGCTGCAGCGTGTGCGTGGACATGCACGCACGCGAGCTGAAGAAGTCAGGGGAGAGCGACCAGCGCATCTTCGCCGTGGGCGCGTGGCGGGATGCGCCGTGGTTCACCGACGCCGAGCGGGCCGCGCTCGACCTGACCGAGGCGGTGACCCGTCTCGCCGATCGTCCGGACCCGGTGCCGGAGGCGGTCTGGCAGGAGGCGTCGAAGCACTACGATCCCCGGGCGATGTCCGCGCTCCTTGTGCAGATCGCGCTGATCAACGTCTGGAACCGGCTGAACGTGGCCGTCCGGGCGGTCGCCGGTGGGTGGAGCTGAGGCGCAGCGTGGATCCGTTCTTGGCGGTGGCCGTGCTTGGATGGGCGGGCCGTGTCCCGAACATCCATGCTCGCCCTGCTGCTGGTCGCCGCCTGTGGAGGGGCGCGGCCTGGCGAGGGCGTGGACGGAGGAGGTTCCGGGGTGGGGCTCGCGCCGTCGCCGGGGACGCCGGACCTCCCGCTGGCCGGCGCATCGGTCGAGCAACAGCGCGCGTTCCGCGCCGGGGACGCGCTGTTCGAGCAGGCCTTCGATGAGGTCGACGGTCTCGGGCCAGTGTACGTCCGACCGTCGTGCACGGGCTGCCACCTCCGGGGAGGCCGGGGTCCTGCACAGACCCAGCGCATGGCAGTGGTCTCGGCGTCGACCGGCGAGCCGGTGGAGTCGCTGCCGTACGGCGCGCTCGTCCGCCCGCTGGTGATCGCGGGAGCGGTGACCCCGGTGCTGCCACCCGATGGAGGGCTCCCGGCCGGAGCGGTGCTGCTCGTGACGACGAGGGTCGCGGCCCCGGTGTTCGGGCGCGCGTACCTCGAGGCCATCGCGGACTCGGAGATCGAGCGCGTGGCGGCGGAGCAGTCGCTTCGCGCCGACGGCATTCACGGCCGGGTGAACCGCGTCACGTTCCATTCGCTGGGGACGGTCGATCCGAGGTTCCCGGTGCACGCCGCGGGAGAGGCCGGGCTCATCGGACGGTTCGGGGTGAAGGCGCGGCTGGCGACGCTCGACGACGTCGTGGCGGAGGCGCTCCAGGGAGACCTCGGGCTCACCAGCAAGCTGCGACCGGTGGAGCTTCCGAATCCGGACGGGCTCCGCGACGACCTGCTACCGGGGATCGACGTGCCGGACGGGTCGCTCGCCGCGCTGGTGGAGTACACGCGGCTGCTCGAGATCCCACCGCGCGCCACGCCGGATGCGCGGGGAGCGATGCTCTTCGAGTCGATCGGGTGCGCGGTCTGTCACGTGCCGAGCCTCCGGACGCGCGCGGACTGGCCCACGCCGCAGCTCGCGAACATCGACGCTCCGGTGTTCTCGGACCTGCTGCTCCACGACATGGGGTCGGACCTGGCGGACGGGCAGGCCGAGGAGAGCGCCAGTCCTCGGCAGTTCCGGACCGCCCCGCTCATCGGGCTGAGCTACCTCTCCGCCTACCTGCATGACGGGCGAGCGAGCACGCTAAGGGAGGCCGTCGTGGCGCACGGCGCGGAGGGCTCGGAGGCGCTCGGGACGGTGGGCCGTTTCGAGGCGCTGTCCCCGGAGGACCAGGACGCTCTGCTCGCCTACGTCGCGGATCTCTGAGCGGAAGGCACGGAGATCACGAGTCTTTTCGAGGTATCAAAGACCTCGTCATGCCTCGTCATGGGCCCCTCACGGCCCGAGGGTCGCGTCGAAGACCTTCCAGGACACACCGCCCCGCAGGTCCCGCAGCACCACGTAGATGCGGACCGGGCCGGGAATCTCGTGGGTCCGGAAGCGGATGTCGCTGGTGGCGTTCGGGTCCTCCGGGATCGGTTCGGCGGAGCGGAAGTCCACCACCTCGCCGGCGGTCGCCTCCCAGCTGTAGCCGAAGCGCTCGGACTGCACGCCGCCATCGAGACCCACATAGGTCTCGATTCCACCCGGTCCTCCGTCGGGGATGTGCGGGTAGAAGCGGATCTCCTGGTTCAGCGGCAGCGCCGCCCCCTGCAGCGTGCCTCCGTCGGCGAGCGTGACGTCGAGCAGCTCGGGATTGTGGTTCGGCGCGCCCGAGAAGCGCACCGCCAGCCGGTAGATGCCGCGCTCGTGGTTCGAGGCAGCCGAGCCACCGTCCACCCGGGAGAGGTCGTACCCGATGGCGATCTGCGCCACACCCGGCTCGCCGACGTTGATGCCGCCGTCCAGGGCGCTCACGCTTCCGAACGCTGCCTGGAGGAACGCCAGGACCTCCGGGCGCGAGGCGTCCAGCACCAGGTCGGGAAGGTCGAGCCCGTTGCCGCCCGGGCAGTCGAAGTCGGCGGCGAAGAAGTTACCCGGTCCGCACACCGCGAGCCGGAAGGTCAGCCCCCCGTCGGGGTACGCAAGCGGTGCGAAGGTGATCGGCGGCGGCAGGCCTCCATCGCGCACGTCGGCCTCGGGCGGATCGGCCCGGAGCGCGAGCAGGCGCACCCGGTCCAGCAGCTGGCTCTGCTTCTCCAGATCCGGCTGGCAGCCGAGGGCGACCCCCACGGCGACCGCAGCCGCTCCCAGCGCAACGAGCCTGCGCCGCATCACCAGCTCCCCTTGATGCCCAGGATGGGCACGATCGGAAGCCCCTCGAACGGGGCGCTCTGCGAGTAGTTGTAGTTGTACGACGTGCCTTCCGTGCTGCGCGTGTTCGTCACGTTCTGGATGTCGAGGTACAGGTCCAGCGACCAGTTGTCGAACACCCAGACCTTGTCGATGCGCACGTCGAGCTGAGCGAAGTTCGGGAGCCGGAACGAGTTCACCACGCCGTACAGGGGCACGTAGGTGTCGGTCAGGTCGTCCTTCACCGCGCC
>DASXGF010000570.1:0-6208 GCA_036489275.1 Myxococcaceae bacterium
GGTCGTCACCAGCTCCACATCGAGCGTGCTGATGGGAGTCCCGATGGGGACCTCACACGGCGACGGGCTCGAGCAGGAGATCGCCAGTGCCCCGACGACGCCGCAGATCCCCCAGAACCAGCGCCTGCGCATATCCCCCCGGCCGGAGGATCTCAGAACGGGCGCGCCGGATCGACCCGAGAGCTCCTACTTCGCCTTCTTCATCACCCCGATGAAGCCGGGAGCGAAGAGGGTCCCGTCCTCGTTGATCCGCAGGGCGATCTGCTCCTTGCCACACGTCAAGCGGACCTGCTTCCCCTCCTGGGCGTGGGTGCACTCCCGGGTCTCCCCGCCGACGCCCATGGTGGCCTTCCCGCCCGACCGGAGCTCGAGCATCACGATGCCCGAGGGGTTGGTGTACGTCCCGTCCAGCTTCGAGCCGCAGGCGAGGGCCAGCGTGCTCAGCCCGGCGACGGCGACGAGGCGCAGCGCTCCACGGAGTGTGTGCATCAGGACTCTCCTCGAGATGGTCGCCCCCGGCTCAAGGGCCGGGGTTGACCCTCATGCGCAGGAACTCCCGGGGAACCGTCACCGAAACCAGGGTGGCGCCTCCGGCGTACAGGAGGCATGAACACGGACGCCATGAGCGACGAAACCTTCGAGGTGGAGCACAGCGACGAGGAGTGGAGGAAGCGCCTCTCCTCCGCCGCCTACGCCGTCCTTCGCCAGCACGGCACCGAGCGCGCGTTCACCAGCCCTCTGAACCGCGAGAAGCGCACCGGGACCTTTCTGTGCGCCGGCTGCGGACAGGCGCTCTTTGCCTCCGGCGACAAGTTCGAGAGCGGGAGCGGCTGGCCGAGCTTCATCCGCCCGCTGCCGGACGCGGTCGGGACCGAGACCGACGACACCCACGGGATGGTCCGCACCGAGGTCCACTGCGCGCGGTGCGGCGGCCACCTGGGGCACGTCTTCGACGACGGTCCGCGCCCCACCGGCGAGCGCTTCTGCATGAACGGGGCGGCGCTCGACTTCCGCCCGGAGCAGTGAGCCCCGGGAGGTGGACCGCCCGGCCTCCGCGACGCGCGTGAACGCCGGCCCCGGTGACCTGCTCGACATCCGGCCTCCGTTCCCCAGCGACCGGACACGGAGGTCACGGGCGCTCGGCGAGTCAGCGCGGTGGCGATCGACGACCGCAGCTCCTCCAGCCGCTGGCCGTGGATCGCCGCGAGATAGTCCGCGACGAGGCGCCCGTCCCGCCCGTAGACGTAGGTGTGCGGGATCCGGTGAGGTCGTAGCTCTCGAGGAACGTCGAGCTGGCGAAGCACACGCGGTCTCGGAAGTAGGCCGGCTGAGCGTCGATCCACTCCGCGAGGCGCGCCGAGCCCGGATCCGGCCGGTAGTACACCGGGAGGAAGAGCACCTCGGGTCCCATCGAGTCGGTGACCCGCGCGATGTCGGGAATCTCTCCGATGCAGGGCTTGCACCACTCGGCCCAGAAGTTCACCACCACCACCTTGCCGTGGAGGCCATCGAGGGTGGTGCTCGAGCCGCTCCGGCGGTGCGTGATGGTCGGCGTGCCGGCACAGCCGAGGAGCGCGCCGAGAACGGCGCACTGCACCCAGCGCGGACCTCGCCTGGCCCAGCGCCCCCGCATGGGCCCCGAGCGTAGCGCATCACCGGGCTGCCACGCGCTCAGCGTCGGGGGCCCAGGTCCGCTGCCCGGAGCCGTCGCGCCGCCTCGTCGAGCGTCGCATCCGACTTGCAGAACGCGAATCGGGCGACGCACGGCACGGCGGAGCGGTCGACGTAGAAGGCCGAGAGCGGGATCGCCGCGACCTTCACCCGGGTGGTCAGGTCGCGGCAGAAGGCATCGTCGTCGCCGAAGCCCCGCCCCGCCACGTCGACGCACGCGAAGTACGCGCCCTCGGGTGACCAGGGCACGAGGCTGGAGGCCTCGAGCGCCGCGAGCAGCTTCGCCCGCCGCCGTGCGTAGTCCGCCTGCAGCTCGACGAAGTAGCCGTCGGGCAGCCGGAGCGCCGCGGCCACTGCGTGCTGGAGCGGCGTCGGGACGGCGAAGGTCACGTACTGGTGCGCCTGGAGCACGGCGTCGCGCAGGACCTTTGGCCCCATCGCCCAGCCCACCTTCCACCCGGTGAGGCCGAAGGTCTTGGCCGCGCTGCTCACGGTGAGCGTGCGCTCCCGCATCCCCGGAAGCGTCGCCAGCGAGCGGTGCCCGGCGCCGTCGTAGACCAGGTGGCCGTAGACCTCGTCGACCACCGCGACCGCGTCCCACCGGCGAACGAGCGCCGCCACCTGCTCCAGCTCGCCGGCGGTGAAGACCTTCCCGGTCGGGTTGTGCGGTGTGTTCACCAGCACCACCCGGGTGCGGGGCCCGAACGCGGCCTCGAGCTCGGCGGCATCGAACCACCAGCGGGGATGCGTCGCGTCCGGAGGCCGCAGCGTGACCGGCCGGACGACGCCGCCGGCCATCGCCACGCTCGCCGCGTACGAGTCGTAGACCGGCTGGAAGGCGACCACCTCGTCGCCGGGATCCACCAGGCCCTGGACCGCGTCGAAGATCGCCTCGGTCGCGCCACAGGTCACCAGCACCTCGGTGTCGGGATCGACCGCGAGCCCGAGGAAGCGTCGCGCGTGCTCTGACACCGCCTGGCGCAGCGGCACCGCGCCGAGGCCCGGGGCGTACTGGTTCTCGCCTCTGCGCAGCGCGGCGACGGCCGCCTCGCGCACCACCTCCGGTCCATCGAAGTCCGGGAAGCCCTGACCGAGGTTCACGGCCCCGGCGCGGGCGGCCAGGGCGCTGAACTCGGAGAACACCGTGGGCTGCAGCGCCCGCACCCGTCCGGAAGCCTGCACGGCACGAACGCTAGCATCGCCCGAGGCTTGAACCCCGTCTTGACGGGCTAGGGCTCTTCGTCCACATGCTCCTCCCGCCGCCATGGACCGCACCGAACGCCTGCTCGATCTCGTGGCGCTGCTTCTCGACGCGCACGAGCCGGTCTCCTGGGCGGAGCTCAAGGAGAGCTTCCCCGAGGACTACGGCAGCGGCAGTGACGAGGCGACCGAGCGCAAGTTCGAGCGCGACAAGGCCGAGCTGCTGGAGCTGGGGATCCCGCTCACCTACGTCCAGGGCGACGAGGACCGGAAGGACGGATACCTCCTCGACCGCAACGCCTACTACCTCCCGGAGCCGGGCTTCACTCCGGAGGAGATGGCGGTGCTCTACGCGGCCGGCTCGGCGGCGCTGGCCTCGGGCGCCTTCCCCGGCCGGCACGACTTGCAGCACGCGCTCCGGAAGATCGGCTTCTTCGCCGGCGGCGAGCTCGCCACTCCCCGGGTGCGGATGGAGCTCGGCGCGGTGCGGGAGACGGCGGCGGTTCCCGAGCACCTCGAGACGCTCTGGACCGCGGCGAGCGCGCGGAAGTGGGTGGAGATCGTCTACGCCTCGCCGAAGCGTCCGGAACCGTCGACGCGCAAGGTGGACCCCTACGGGCTCGTGCTCCGCCGCGGCGTCTGGTCCCTGGTGGGGTACTGCCATCTTCGGCAGGGGCTCCGGACCTTCCACGTCCACCGCATCCGCGCGCTGAAGATGAACGGCAGCAAGCCGCGGACGCACGACTTCGAGGTCCCGAAGGACTTCGCCATCGACACGCACGTCCCGCACGCCCCGTGGCAGTGGGGCATCGAGCCGCCGGTCGAGGTCCGCCTCGAGCTGCAGGGCCCGCTCGTCGCGCAGGCCGGGGCGCACTTCCCCGACGCCCGGGTGGAGCGCACCGGGGACCGGACCGAGGTCGTGCTCACCGTCAGCCTGCTGGATGCCCTGCTCAAGCACGTGCTCGCGCTCTGGCCGCAGGCCCGCGTGGTGGCACCCGAGTCCGCGCGCGAGCGCTTCCGGGAGCTGGCCCAGGCGGTGGCCTCGAGACACGGAGGACGGGCGTGAGCGACGTGCACGAGCGGCTCCGCCGCCTCCTCTTCGTCGTTCCCTATGCCGCCCGGCACCGCGGGGTCACCGTGGACGCGCTGTCCAGACAGCTCGGGGTCAGCCGGGAGGAGCTGCTCCGCGACCTCGAGCTGCTCACGATGGTGGGCCGGCCGCCCTTCCAGCCGGACGACTTCATCGACCTGCACGTGGAGAACGATCAGGTGTGGGTCGACCTCGATCAGCGCTTCAGCAAGCCGCCGCGGCTGACGGGTCCCGAGGCCGCCGCGCTCGCCGCCGCCGCCGAGCTGCTCCGGCCGGGCGCGCAGACCGCGCTGGCCTCCGCCCTCGGCAGGCTCGAGCGGATCCTCCCGACCAGCGCCAAGAAGATGTACCGGGAGCTGGGGAGCGCGGTGAACGCGCGCTCGCAGGCGCCGGAGGCCCTCGGCATCCTGACCCGGGCGGTGGAGGAGCGGCGCGAGCTGGAGTTCGACTACGCCGCGCGGGGGAGCACCGCCGCCGAGCCCCGCCGGGTGGAGCCGGCGGAGGTCTTCAACCACCGTGGGCAGTGGTACGTCCACGGCTGGGACCTCGGGCGCGGCTCCGAGCGGCTCTTCCGGCTGGACCGGATGACCGACATCCGCCGGACGGACCGGGCCTTCTCCCCCCGCTCGATGCCTCCGGCCCGCGTCCCCGATCCGGCCGAGCGCGGCGAGGTCCGGGTGCGCTTCACCGCCCAGGCCGCCCCCTACCTGCGAGAGCGTTTCGGCGGCGAGGCCCGCGAGCTCACCGACGGTGGGGTGGAGGTGAGGGTCGCCGGAGAGGAGCGCTGGCTCATCCAGTGGGTGCTCTCCTTCGGCGGCGAGGCCGAGGTGCTCGAGCCGACGTGGGCGCGCGAGGCGGTGTGCCGGGCGGCGCTGAAGGCGCTCGAGGCGACCTAGCCCCGGCTTCGGCAGGGTCGGGCGGTCACGGAGCGCGGTCGGTCCCTCAGGGCCCCGGGTCGCCGTTGTGGAAGTTGATATTGACTTTGACTCGCAAAATCTGTTTGTGGAGAGGCGAATGCTCGCCGCTCCCTCCGCCGCCCTCGGGCTGATCCCCGCGCTGCTGGTCGCGGGGTCCGTCGGGGCGACCGGGCCCACCCCGGCCCGGCTCGAGCGGAGCGTCTACGCGATGGGCACGCGCCTGGGCATCGACGCCGAGGGCCCCTCGGAGGAGGCGCTGCGGACCGCGACCGAGGCCGCCTTCCGGGAGTCGGAGCGCATCGAGGCGGCGTGCTCTACTTGGAGACCCGACTCGTCGTGGAGCCGGCTCGACCGCGCCCGGGGAGCCGAGGTTCCGCTCGATCGCGAGTGGCTCGACCTGCTCTCCACCATCCTCGACTGGAACCGGCGCACCGACGGCGCGTTCGACCCCGTGCTCGGCGCGCTCCTCCAGGCCTGGGGCACCCGGAGCGGCGGGCGCACGCCGTCGGCCGAGGAGCTCGCCCGCGCACGCGCCGCCTCCGGTGCCCGCCTCCTCTCCCTCGACCTGGACCGCGGCGTGGCCCGGCTTGGACACCCCGAGGCCGCGGTGGAGGAGGGTGGCTTCCTCAAGGGCTACGCGCTGGACCGGATGGCCCGGGTGCTGGTCGCGGCCGGGGTCCGGGACGCGCTGCTCGACTTCGGCGGCCAGCTGCTGGTGGTCGGCAGGCCTCGCAGCGTCGCCCTCGCCGCGCCGGACGATCGACACCGCGCGACGCTGAGCTTCCTGCTCGGCCCCGGTTCGCTCAGCTCGAGCGGGACCTCCGAGCACGGACGGCACATCCTCGATCCGGAGTCCGGGGTGCCCTCACCGGCGTGGGGCAGCGTCTCCGTCGTCGCTGCCGACGGCCTGACCGCCGACGTCCTCTCCACCGCGCTCTACGTGATGGGCCCGGAGCGAGGGCGGGCCTGGGCGGACGCTCACCACGTGGCGGCGGTGTTCCAGCGCCCGGGCCGCCCGCCGCTGGAGAGCCGCGGCGCCCGTGACCTGAACCTCCACCCGGCGCTCGCAACGGAGACCCCTCGATGACCGTTCCCCGCCGCAGCGCATGTGCACTGCTCGTCCTCCTCTGCGGTTCCGCCTTCGGGCAGGACCGCCCGGACGGCGGCTCGGCCAGCACGGCCGATCTCCAGAAGGAGGTCGACGAGCTCAAGCGCCGGGTGGAGATCCTGGGCGAGGAGCTGGAAACCCAGAAGACCGGCTCGGCACCGGTCCTCCCCGCCTCCGGAGACCTCCTCGAGCGGGGGCGCGCGCTCGGCCTCTCTCCGGCGG
>DASXGF010000580.1:0-8795 GCA_036489275.1 Myxococcaceae bacterium
AGGGCTACATTGCGATCAAGAACGCAAATCTCCTGTTCCCCGCGCTGGGGATCAATCGCCAGGGGCAGGCCGCAATCGCCTTCAGCATCTCCGGGCCGGACTTCTTCCCCAGTGCGGGGTACGTCCAGAGCTCCGAAGACCACGGGTTCGGCAAGATCCACGTCGCCGCCGCGGGGGTCAACTCGGAGGACGGTTTCACCGCGTACCCGTCACAGGGTCCGGCTCCGTGCAACTCCGCCACCAAGCCGACCGAGTGCGAGGCTCGCTGGGGGGACTACGGCGCGGCGGCGGTCGACCGTGAGGGCAACATCTGGCTCGCCAGCGAATACATCGGCCCGCGTCCGCGGACGGCACTCGCCAACTGGGGAACGTTCATCACCCGGCTGCGTCCTGGTGACGACGACGACGACCAAGGACACGGAGGCCACTGACCGTCGCCATCTTCGGCTCGGGGACCGGGGTAACAGGAGCTGCCCCGGCCGCCCGACTGGCCGATGGTCACCGCTCTCCGGTCACGGACGCATTCAGCGCGACGGCGAGCGCCGCGTCGCCGGTCACCAGATCCTTCCAGCGCAGTTCTTGACCCTTGCGCGCGCCCTTCGGCGTCAGCTTCAGGCCCTCCGGCGAGATCACGAGCGTGAACGGCTTGCCATCGATGTCGATCTCGCGCCGCAGCATCCCTTCCAGCTTGGTCATGGCCTCACCCTTGGATGGACGGTACCTGTAATCGGCGCCTCCGTCGTGACCTCTCCCCAGGAGACCTCGGCGGAGACCATGGCACGTAAACCCGACACACCTCTTCTCGACGCCGGCGATCGCTTCCCTGCGCTCTCGCTCACCCTCACCGACGGAAGGCGCGTCGCGCTCCCGGCAGATTTGACGCACCCCTACAACGTCGTCCTCGTCAACCGCGGCGCCTGGTGCCCCTTCTGCGTGGGGCAGCTCAGGGCCTTCCAGGTCGGCCTGCCGAGGCTCGCCGAGGAAGGGATCGGCGTGTTCAGCCTCTCTGCCGAGACCCATGACCGGAGCCTGGCGCTCGTGAGGGAACACCACCTGGGATTCCCGGTCGCCTACGGGGCGTCGGTCGACGGCGTGGCCGAGGCGCTGGGCGTCTATTACGAACCCCATCCTCGGCAGGTAGCTCCGCACTTTCATCCGGCGGGCTTCGTGCTCGGCCCGGGCGGAACGGTGTTGCTCGCGGTGTACAGCTCGGGGGCGATTGGTCGGCTCGTCTGGCAGGACGTCCTGGGCTACGTCCAGTACGTCCGGGCACACCCCTGAGCCGGAGGAGCTACGCCATGCCGACCCATTTCGTGGGCTGGGTCTCGACCCTCGCCCGGACCCATGCGCGGTCGCTCACCGCTGGAGCGGTCCGCGAGGGCCTGACCCGCATCGAGGCCATCGACGCCGTCCAGGAGGCGTTCACGACCCTGTTGCGGTTGCCCCAGGCGCGGGAGCTCTCGCTGGACAACGAGGGCGCGGCGCGGCTCATGGCAGTGCTGGTCCGCAACGCCGCTCGCAACATGCGCCGCCGGCGACACCGCTCCGAGCCGCTCGAGGGAGCGCTGGAGGTCCCGGCCGATGCTCCGAGCGTCGATTGCTTGCTCGCCGCCGCCGAGGAGCACGTCGCCTTGCTGGGCTGTGTGAGCCAGCTCGCGGAGATCCAGCAGCTGGTGCTCAGGATGCGCGCCCTGGAGGAGCTAGCCCCCGACGAGGTCGCGCGAACACTGGGTCTCACGCGAGGGCACATCGCGGTCCTGCTCTACCGGGCCAAGCGCGCTCTCATGGAGTGCATCGAGCGGGGGAGGGCCGAGGACGCGTGCGCGACGTGAGCCGCGAACGACGCATCGGGCTCACCTGCGGTGTGCTGTCGGTGCTCCTGTTCTCGAGCTTCACCCTGGTCTCGCGACTCGGGTTTTCCTCGCGCCTCCAGCTCGTCGATCTCGCCGCTCTCCGGTTCGGGATCGGTGGAACCTTGCTCCCGTTGCTCTCCGAGATTCCCAGCCGCGCCGCGCTCGCCGGCGTGGGCGTGGTCACGCTCGGAATGGTCGCGGCAGCGCGCCGGCGCGATCGACCGGCTCCGGCGACTTGAGCGCTGTTGCGGCGATCCCTCCGGATCCGCTCGGCTTTCTCCTGGGATCGGGCAGAAGCTCGCAATCCGGCCCGAGTCCTGTTACATCGCGCGCGCCTTCGACATCAGCGGCTGGAGCCGTGAATGCGGTCGCGTCGACGGCGTTTCCCCCCAACGTCCTGATTTCCGCTCCAGCGTCCGGACCAACAAGAGCGCGCACGTGCGCGCCGTCCCTGGAGTGTGTCGTCAGATGTCTGAATCCTCGTTTTCTTCCCTCGGGCTCTCGTCCGAGTCGCTGGCTGCCCTCGCGCGAGCCGGCTACCGCGTCCCCACCCCGATCCAGGCCCGGGCGATCCCACCGGCCCTCGCGGGCAAGGACGTCATCGGCTGCGCGGCGACCGGCACCGGCAAGACCGCCGCCTTCGTCCTCCCGCTGGTGGAGCGTCTCGCCGGCAAGCGGGGGATCCGGGCCCTGGTGCTCGCACCCACCCGCGAGCTGGCCATCCAGATCGACGAGCACGCCGCCCGCTTCGGTGCAGCCCGCGGGGTGCGGACCGCGCTCCTCATCGGCGGTGTGAGCATCGGCCCCCAGCAGCTGGCCCTCCACTCGCGGCCTCAGCTCCTCATCGCCACTCCCGGACGGCTCATCGACCACCTCGAGTCCAGGAACGTCTCGCTCCAGGACATCGAGCTCCTCGTGCTCGACGAGGCGGACCGGATGCTGGACATGGGGTTCAAGCCCCAGCTGAACCGGATCCTCGCCGCCGTCCCGCGTGGCCGGCAGACGCTGCTCTTCTCCGCGACGATGGCCGGAGAGGTGGCGGCCTTCGCGAAGAATCATTTGCGGAACCCGACGCGGGTCGAGGTCTCCCGCAGCGGTACCACCGCCGAGCGGGCCGAGCAGCGCGTCTACCGCGTCCCGCAGGCGGAGAAAGCGTCGCTGCTGCTGGCCCTTCTGGCCGAGGACGACCTGAGCACCCTGGTCTTCACCCGGACCAAGCACCGGACCGACCGCGTGGCCCAGATGCTGGAGCGCGGGGGGCACCGCGTCTCGCGCCTCCACTCCAATCGCTCTCAGAACCAGCGGCAGCATGCGCTGGAGGGATTCAAGGAGGGGAAGTTCCGGGTCCTGGTGGCGACCGACATCGCCGCCCGGGGCATCGACGTGGCGGAGATCGGCCACGTGGTGAACTTCGATCTTCCCCACGTCCCCGAGGACTACGTGCACCGCATCGGGCGCACCGCCCGCGCGGCGGCGAGCGGCAAGGCCTCCAGCTTCTGCGGCCCCGAGGAGACCGGCATGCTCCGTGACATCGAGCGGCTGATGCGCCGGTCCGTCCCGCAGGCGGAGGTCCCGCGCTCCTCGCCCGTCTTCCAGTCCGCGGTGACCTCGGCGGCGGCGCGGCTGGCGCATCCCGGGCCACGCCAGCCGGGCCACGGCGTCTCCGGTCGTCCCGCCGGCCAGGCCCCCGGGCGCCACGCGCGGAGCCATCCCCGCCGCGACCGGCCCGACACCGGCCCGGGCGGTCCGGGTCCCCGCGGGGCGGTGTTGTTCAGCGGTAGCCCCCGTCGGCGTCGCTGAAACGACTGCTCAGCCGTAGGAGCCGGTGGCCAGGTCCTCGGCCAGCGTCGGCGCGCCGGGCTTCCATCCCAGGGCCAGGGCGGCCGGGGACTGGATGATCTGATCGAGGGCGAGCGCGTCGGCGTACGGACCCATCGCCTTGCGCGCGTCCTCCAGCGGCCAGAGCACGAGCTCCGCACCGTGGCGCCGGGCGATGGCGCGGCCGATGTCCCCGGTGGTGATCACCTCGCGGGAGGCGCCGTTGTAGATGGTTCCGGCAGGCGCGTCTTCCAGGACCAGCGCGTAGAGCTCGGCCAGGTCGTCGACGTGGACCAACGGCCACCGTGACTTCCCGTCGCCGGGGACGGCCACCTTCCGCTGGGACTTCGCGCTCGCGACCCACACACCGGGGGTGCCACCCCCGCGCCCGTACACCCAGCCGGGACGGACGACGATCCCCCGGGTCTTCGCGGCGCGCAGCACGGCCTGCTCCATCGCCGGCCGCCAGGTCACCATCGAGAACGGACGCACCGGGGTCTCCTCCGTGGCGGGCGTGTCGCCCGTCGCTCCGTAGACCCAGCAGCCGCTGGTGAGGATGAAGGTCTTCTGGGTCCCGGCGATGGCCGCGAGGATGGCGGCGGCCACGCGGGGCTCGTAGTCGGAGGCATGCGCATCGGAGGTCGAGGCGGCCTGGATGATCGCGTCGGCGCTCCTCGCCGCCTTGCCGAAGCTCTCCGCGTCCGAAAGGTCTGCGCGGACCGGCTCGACTCCCGCCTCCCTCAGCTTCTCGGCCGTCGCGGGGTTGCGCGCCGAGCCGAGGATCTGATGGCCGCGGCGCTTCAGCGACCGCGCCACCGCCGATCCGATGAACCCCGATGCTCCACCGACGAACACTCGCATGACCCGCCCTCCACGAGGCGCAGATTGCCGGTGCCGATCGCCAAACGCCATGGCAACCGCCGCCGTCGTCCCTACCCTGGTTCCAGACGACGAAGGAGGCACGATCATGGGTCTCTCCTGGCAGCAGGGCCCTCTCGGCGGCGCGTCGCCGGGACGCTTCCTCACCTCCGAGCCAATCCCGAGGCGCCTGTTGTTCGCCGAGCCCCTGAGGCGCCGGATGCGCGTCAAGCTGGCGGGCGAGTGGATCGCCGACAGCGAGAACGTGCTCCTGCTCCACGAGCCGGCCCGCTATCCGGTGGCCTTCTTCCCGCTCGCCGACGTGCGGCCCCATATCCTGGTCCGAGAGGAACGGACCACCTTGCATTCCGACCTCGGCGCGACCGACTGGTTCACCGTCGTCGTCGGTGATCGGCGTGCCACCCACGCCGCGTGGCAGCACCCGTCGCTCCCGGACCACGCCGGCGACCTACGGGACCGGGTCGCCTTCGCTTGGCGCGCGATGGACGCGTTCTACGAGGAGGACGAGCGGATCGTGGGACACGCCGCCGACGCGTACCACCGCATCGACATCCGCCAGACCTCACGCCACCTCGTCGTCAAGGACGGGAGTCGGCTCGTCGCGGACACGACGCGGCCGCGGGTGCTCTTCGAGTCCGGGTTCGCGCCGCGCTGGTACGTGACACGGCAGGACACCGACGAGAAGGCGCTGGTTCCCGCCGAGGGACAGACCTTCTGCCCCTACAAGGGCCTGTGCAGCTACTACCACGTGGGTGAGCACCTCCGGGCAGCGTGGTCGTATCTGAAGGCCTGGCCCGAGGTCGCACGCATCTCGAACCTCGTCTCCTTCGAGCCGGACGAGGTCGACGTTTTCCTCGACGGGAAGAAGCTCGCGCTCGAGCCAGGGCAGACCGTCATCCCGCACGGGATCGATCGCGGCCTGGACCCCGACGAGATCCTGAAGCTCGGCGATGGGGCCCCGACCCCCGAGGCCCGGTGACCTGCAATCCGCCTCAGATGTCGATGACCACGTCGCCCTGGGGCCGCGAGCAGCAGATGAGGACGTTGCCCTCGGCCGGAGCATCGAGCGGATCCGGCTGGTAAGCGACCGCCCCGGAGATCAGCCCGCTCTCGCAGTTGTGGCAGACGCCGGTACGGCACGACCACCGGACGGGCACGTCGCAGGCCTCCGCCAGCTCGAGCAGGCTCTGGTCCGCGGCCTGGCGCCAGCGGACGGCGAGGCCGCTCCGGGCGAAGGACACGAGCGGGCCGTCTCCCTCGGGCCCTGCCGGCGGATGCGGCGTGCGCGCCTTCGCGCTGACCACGCCGGGCGTGAGCGAGGGGCCACCGGAGAAGATCTCGGAGTGAATGCGCTCCGGGCGCACGCCCCAGGCGGCCAGGCCCGCCCTGAGCTCCTCGAGGAAGGCGGACGGCCCGCAGAGATAGAAGTCGGCCTCGCGCGGGACGCCCAGCGCCTCGAACGCGCTCGCGGCCAGGCGGCCGCGGAGGTCGTAGTCCCGTCCCTCCCGGTCGTCCGGATCCGGCCGGCTGTACCAGACGTCGCCGTGTCCCCCGGAGAGGCCGCCGAGCAACTGCCGGGCCTCGGCAGCGAAGGAGTGTGAGCGGCGGTTGCGTGCACCGTGCAGCCACCAGACGTCTCGCCGGGACGAGGAGGCGGCGAGGGAGTGGAGCATTGCCATCACCGGGGTCGCGCCGATCCCTCCGCTCAGTAGCACCACCGGCCCGTCGCCGGGCTGCAGCACGAAGCTGCCTCGCGGCTCGCTCACATCGAGGGTGTCCCCTGCCCGCACGCTTCCGCGGAGGTAGGTCCCCCCGGCGCCATCGGGCTCGATCTTGATCCCGAGGCGGTACTGCGCGTCCGAGGGCGGACCGCAGAGCGAGTAGCTGCGGAAGAGCGGCGGACGGTCCGGAGCCGGCCGGAGCCGCAGCACGACGAACTGACCCGGAAGCGGAATCGTCAGCGGCCGTCCATCGGTCGGCTGCAGCGTCAGCGAGAGGACGTCCTCGCATTCCTGATCGACCCGTGCGACCCGGAGAGTCCGGAAGCCGGGCGTCGCCGTCCGCGCAGCGGCTTCCGGCATCAGGCCGGCGTTGCCCGTCGCGCCGGGATGCGCCTCCTGGTTCCGGAGAAGCGCCTCGAACGACCACTTCCAGCCCGGGGAGAGCGCGGCGATCCGCAGCACCCGCTCGAGCTCCTCGCGAGGATGGTGGGCGGAGTACAGGAGCGCGTTGACCTGGGCCACGGTCATCCGCTCCGGCCCCGGGGCGACCGGGACGATCGGGTCGCCGGCGCCGACCTCGCCTTCCTCGAGGACCCGCAGGTAGAAGCCGGGCCGCCCGCTGGAAGTGAGGAGCGCGGCCATCCGCGGCTCGTCCATGCGAATCCCGACGCGGTAGCAGGTGGTCCTCGGCTGCGTCACCTCGAACAGCGCGCTGCCGATCCGGTAGCGGTCCCCGATGCAGACCTGGTCGTCGGGCAGACCCTCGATGGTGAAGTTCTCGCCGAACTGTCCGTGGGTCAGGTCCCGCCGCCCGAGCTGCTCCTCCCAGTACCGGTACGACTCGAGCTGGTAGACGAAGACGGCCCGCTGCTCTCCTCCGTGGCCGCCGAGGTCGCCCTGGCCGTCGCCATCCACATTGAGACGCCGGACGCGGCGGCGACCCTGCACCGGCTCCTTCCAGATGCCGGTGTGGACGGTCCTTCCGCGCCACTCGATGTCGCGGGGCAGCCCGACGTTGACCGAGAGCAGGCGGGCCATGGGGCCGACGTCTTCATCACCGAATCGGCTCAGGGTCCAGACGTGCCCCCTCGGGCCTGTCGTCTTCGCGCCACCACCTCGAAGGGACGCATCATCTCGTTCGCAGCGTGCTCGAGCACGTGGCAGTGCCAGACGTAGCGGCCGGCATAGCCTTCGAAGCGGACGATGATCCGGGTGATCATCTCCGGATGGGCCTGGATGGTGTCCTTCCAGCCCATCTCGTTGGGAAGCGGCGGGACCGGTGGCCCCTTCAGCTTCATCTGGTTCTGGTAGTTGAAGGCGTCGATGTCGAAGTGCTGCCGATCCAGCACCTGGAAGCGCACCAGGTGCAGGTGGATCGGATGGACGTCGCCGGTGAAGTTGTAGAGCTCCCAGATCTCGACGGTGTCCAGGACCGGCTTCTCGGTGACCGGCTCACGCCAGTAGGTCCCGTTGAGCAGCATCAGCATCGCGTGGGTCTTGGGGTCCTCGTACTCGTTGAGCGAGAGCCGCCGCGTCTTCACCACCGCCGAGAGCGGAGTGCGAGAGACTTCGCGGAGCGCGGTGGGCACCGGCGCGGGGGCCTCGGGCTTGCTGCCCCCGACGCGGAACTGCATCAGCTGGAAGGCCTGGCTGCTGAGCACCACCTGTTTCCCCGCCAGCGGCCCGAAGTCGACCAGCACGTCGGCCCGTTCTCCCGGGGAGAGGGTCAGGGTCTTCAGGCGGACCGGCGCGGCGAGCAGTCCCTGGTCACTGCCGATCTGCACGAGCTCCATGCCGTCGGACAGGCTGAAGTAGAGGAAGCGCGCGTTGGACGCATTGATCATCCGGAACCGATGGAGCCCGGGCTCCACCTCGACGTACGGCGCGAGCTTGCCATTGACCAGAATTGCGTCGCCGTACATCTCCGAGACCCACGGCGCGTCGGGCATCCCGGACGTCAGGTACTGGATCTGCCCGTTCTGATCGAACAGACGGTCGAAGAAGACCAGCGGAACCTCCTGGGCTCCGGAGGGCAGGCCCAGCGAGGCCTCGACCGGGTCGCGGACGAGATACGTGCCGAAGAGCCCGGCGTACTGGTTGAGCCGCTCGATGCCCATCGCGTGGTCGTGGTACCAGAGCGTCGCCGCGTCCTGGCGATTCGGGTAGTGGAACGACACCGAGTGGCCGGGGGTGAACCACTTCTCGGGATAGCCGTCGCTGCTGGCCGGGACGCGCGCCCCGTGCACGTGGGGAACCGTCCGGACGTCGGGGACTCCAGGCCCGCAGCCACAGAGGTTGTGGTCGATCGGAAGGAAGTGCGTCGTCGGCAGCTGGTTCACCCACTCCACCCACAGGCCCTGCCCGCTCCGGGTCTCGAAGGTCGGCCCCGGCACGTTGCCGCCGTAGCTCCACCAGCGGGTGGGCCGGAGGTCCCGGTGCACCTGCGTCTCCACCTGCTGCATGACGATCCGGTAGAGCGGCTCCTGGCCCTTCGTTCCCGTGGCCTTCGCCACCGGCATGACAG
>DASXGF010000620.1:0-9707 GCA_036489275.1 Myxococcaceae bacterium
CTGAAGATCCTCCCGCTGGCCGCCGGGGACCGTATCCTCGGCACGCTGGTCGCCGGGGCGCGGCGCAAGGCGTCCCTGGACGAGGACGCGTTGCGCATGCTCGAGGTCATCGCGCTCCAGGCCGGACAGGCGGTACTCCGCGCACAGCTCTTCGACCAGACCGAGCGGCTGGCGACCACCGACGGGCTCACCGGGCTGCTGAACCACCGGGCGTTCCAGTCACGCGCCGACGAGGCCCTGGCCCAGGCCCGCCGCTACGGCCGCGCCTGCGCGATGCTCCTCACCGACGTGGACCATTTCAAGTCCGTCAACGACACCTACGGGCACCCCATCGGCGATCAGGTGCTGAAGGGCGTGGCCCAGATCCTCCGGGAGAAGGCGCGCGACACGGACCTGGTTGCCCGATACGGGGGCGAGGAGTTCGCGGTCATCATGCCGGAGACGGACGGGAAGGGCGCCCTGGTCATCGCCGAGCGCATCCGCGAGGCCGTGCAGGCCAAGGTCTTCCAGACCGAGCTCGGGCCGCTGCAAATCACCATCTCCGTCGGCATCGCCGCCGCTCCGACCAACGGGACCGCGAAGCAGGCTCTGGTCGACCAGGCCGACCAGTGCCTCTACTTCGCCAAGCGGAACGGCCGGAACCGCTCCGTGCTGCCGCAGCTGATGGAGTCCGCGCGGCGGTCGGCGTAAGTCCGGCCTCCGATGGATGCCCCGCACCCCCTGGCGGTGGCCCTCAGCGGGTCGACCGATTCCGCGCTCCGCGCCGAGGCGGAGGCGTGCGCGGAGCGCTGGGGGTTGCCCTTGCTCCTCCGCCGGCCGAAGGCGCCGCTGCAGGGATTGCTCGTGCAGTCGAGGGTGCTGGTGGTCTTCGGGGAGAACGCGGTGACGCTGTGGGACCGCCTCGGTCACGTCTCGGGAGGGCCGGGGCTGGCCGCGCTCAGGCTCAAGGAGATCGCGAAGGGGAGGGCAGAGGACCCGCTGCAGCGTGTCGGCGAGCTGGTGCCCGGCGAGCGGGTGCTGGACGCGACGCTGGGGTTCGCCCAGGACGCGCGGGTGGCGGCGCGGCTGGTGTCGCCGGGGGGCTCGGTGCTCGGCGTCGAGTCGAGCATGCCGCTCGCCGTGCTGGCCGATGCGTCGCTTCGTCGCGAGAGATCGGCGATCGACGTCCGGCACGCCGAGTCCGGAGAGCTGCTCCGGGGAATGCCGGCGGCGAGCGTGGACGTGGTGCTCTTCGACCCGATGTTCGGCCGGGCGCTGGCGGCACAGCCCGGGTTCGAGCTGCTGCGGCGGCTGGCGAACCCCTCGCCGCTCCGGGCGGATGTCCTCGCCGAGGCGCGGCGAGTGGCGAGACGCGCGGTGCTGGTGAAGGCGGCCCGCTACACGCCGATGCTCCGGAGCCTCGGCCTCCGTCCCGAGCACGCCTCGCGGAGCGCCCCGGTGGTCTGGGCGCGGGTCCCGGCGGGCCCTTCGGACACGCGGGCCTGAGCGGCGTAGAGTCGGCTCGAGGGGGAGGCGATGCGCTGGTCGTTCGTGTTGCTGGCCACGGTGCTCGCGATGCCCGGACCGGACGGGGGGACCCTGTCAAGGTTCGTTGGCTGGATGCATCCGATGTCGGGACCGTGCCCGGAGCCGCTGACTCGATTGACCTGGCGGAAATACGGAGCGTCGTCCGCTCGCATCACGCCGACCTGAAGCGCTGCTACGACCCGTCGCTCGGGGAGGCTCGGCGCCCGGTGGGAACGGCGAGCCTCCGCTGGGCGATCGGGGAGGACGGCCAGGTGCGCGCCGTCGAGGTCCTCTCTTCGACTCACGGATTCCCCGCGCTGGACACGTGCATCGTCGAGGCGGTTCGATCTTGGCGATTCCGCAGGCCGCGGGGGGGCGGCGTGGTGGTCGTGACGTACCCGTTCCTGTTTTGAGAGGGGGCGCTCCCGCGGGATGGCGACGGTTCGCAGGCTGCGCGTCCGGGAACCAAGGACGCGGGCCCATGAACCCCCGGCTCCGCGTGGGCTAGGATGGCTGTCCTGCCCGGAGGGGAGGCCGATGGGGCTGGTGACCCTGCTCGCTGTCTCGCTGCTCGGGTCCGGGCCTGCGGGTCAGGCGCCGGGCGAGGTGATGCCGCACGCCTCCGAGGCCGAGCAGGCCGCGGTCCGGAACCTCGTCGTGGACACCTCCGCGGTCTCGCCGCCGGTCCTGGTCCGGCATGGCGCGCTCGACCCGGAGAAGGTTCGTGGCGTCGTCACCTCACATCGAGAGGAGCTCCGGAGCTGCTACGAGCGCGCGGTGCTTGAGAACCCGAGCCTCGAGGGCACGTGCACGCTGCGCATCGTCATCGCCGGCGACGGCTCGGTGGGGACGACCAGCCTGCAGGGTTCCACGCTCCGCTCGGTGTCCCTCGGGCGCTGTCTGCTTCAGCTGGTCAGAACCTGGCGCTTTCCCCCACCCACCGATGGGAAGACGGGTGCGGTGGACTACCCGCTGGCCTTCCGGAAAGAAGCGCCCGACGGGGGATCCTGAAGGAGGTCGCTCAGCCGCGCCCGGCGCCCTTCGGCGGCCCCTCGCTCCCCAGCGGAGCCATCCGCCCCGTGGGCGCACCGGCCTGCTCGTGCGGCATCCGGTCCCGCTGTGCCCGGAGGTACTGCATCGGCGAGAGGTAGAGGAAGTTCGACGCCCGGGACGTGTACAGGCAGGCGTACTGCTCCACCTGCGAGCCGAAGCGGCTGTTCTCGTTCCCCTCCTTGAACATCAGCCCCCAGAAGGGGTTGAAGCCCAGCTCGACGTCGCGCTCCAGCACGTCGGCGATCTGCGTGCTGCTCCGCAGCGCCCGTCGTAGCCGCTCGAGCTCGGACTTGGCGTGGCGCCGCTCGTCCTCGAGCAGGTGCCGCTCGTCGGGTCCGCCGCCGTCCCGGTCCAGCCGGCGGTCGAGCGCGTTGAGGATGCCCTTGCGGACGTTCAGCTCGTCGTCGAGCCGGGCGATGAGCAGCTCCACCTCTCCCAGCCGGGCGATCTCCTCGGCGCGGCCCTCGGTGTAGCGGATCTCGTCCTCCAGCTCCTGGACGATCATGCACGTCCGCCACAGCGACGCCTTTCGGCTCCGGAGGATGTCGCCGTAGATGTGGTCCCCGACGTAGAGGACCTTCTCGCCGCCGATGCCGGTCATCCGCTCGAGCGCCGGGAGGTTCCCGCCCTGGTACACCTTCCACCGCTCGAGCGACTTCGCCTCGCCGAGCACGGTGTTCTCCCGGTTGGTGCCGTCGACTTCCAGAAACGGCCGGCCCTCGGTGAAGAAGGCGGGCTTCATCGCCCCGGTGATGACCACGTCGAAGTAGTTCCGCCAGGAGGGGTACTCGCTCACCACCCCGTCGAGGAGGAAGGACATCACCACGTCGGTGTAGTCCCAGAGCGAGTTGGTCAGGAGGAACAGCTTCTTCCCACCGGAACGCAGCTTGTGCAGCGCCGGCCCGAGCTCCGGGTCGCGGAAGATGTACCGGCCGATGTCCTTGCGCACCTCGCGCTTGAGCGAGTCGTCCCGGTGGACCGCGTCGATGGCCTCCCGGACGTCGTCGTACAGACGCGCGTACTCCACGGTGCGCCCCTGCCGCTCGATGAGATCGATGATCGCCGCGTACAGCCAGGCCTCGGGCAGAGAGAACAGCGTGTCGATCCACGCGTAGCGCTCGCTGGTCAGCCGGATGCGCTCGTTCCGGTACAGCTTGTTGCACACGTCGGTGGGGAGCGGCGCGAGCCCATGGTAGGCGCGCCCCACGCTCCCGAAGCGGTCCATCTTGATGAGGTTGCCCTGCGCCTTGTCCACCACCAGGCCGCGCATCACGAAGCCGTGGTCGTACTGGAGCAGCCCCACCTCGGCCGGGTACCCGAACTCGGTCACCAGGCGCGACAGCGTCAGGTCGAACGAGAGCTGCTCGATCCGGCGCAGGTGGTAGATGGCCAGGGTGTAGTCCATGTCGAACCCGACCATCTCCACGTTGGCCATCCGGAGATTGCGGTTGACGAAGACCTGCCGGGCCCGTTCCACCGGCATCCGCGCCGCCCCGTCGAGCAGGCGGGCGAGCTCCGCGTCGGACAGCACCCAGAGGGCCTCCTCCTGGGCGCGGACCGCCTCCGGCTGGGAGGGACGGGTGTGGATCCCGCCATGAAGCGGTTGCTCGGGGGGAGGGGAAGGGTCGTCGCGGCGGAGCATCGGTGGTCGGGGGTGTTCCCCGGGGGAGTCGGTTTCTTGCGGGAGCACTCCCCCGCTGGCAGCGTAGCGCGAGTGGTGAACGCGCGCGCCCGTGCCCGTCGAATCGAGGACAGCGTGCTGCTCGATCGCATCGCCGAGCTCGAGGACCGGCTGCGCACGCTCGAGCGGCAGCTGGGGCAGAGGCCTGCGCGGCGGAGGGCCTCCCGGGGCTCCCAGGCGCCCAGCTCTCTCACCGCTGCCCAGCGCTGCCCGGGATGCCTCCTCGAGGTCCCCCCCGGCCCACGTGGGGCGGAGTGCGTCTGGTGCGGCTTCGTGTTCGCCGCGGTGCGCGGCGGGCGCGCGAAGTCGGTGCGAAGGCGCCGGGGCGGCGGTATGCAGGGCCCTCTCCGTGAGCCCCCGCCGAAAGACTGACCTCCTCTTCCCCGTCCACGAGGCGCAACTCTCCAACGGACTGCGCGTCCGGATGGTGCCGGACCACGACGCCCCGGTGGTGAGCCTCTACACCTTCTTCCAGGTGGGCTCGCGCAACGAGCGCCCGGGCATCACCGGCATCAGCCATCTCTTCGAGCACATGATGTTCAACGGGGCGGCGAAGTACGGCCCGAAGGAGTTCGACGAGGTGCTGGAGTCGAACGGCGGCCGCTCCAACGCCTACACCACGCACGACGTCACCGTGTACTACGAGGACTTCGCCGCCGACGCCCTGGACACGGTGCTCGACCTGGAGTCGGACCGGATGCGCTCGCTGACCATCGACGATCGCTCGCTCCGCAGCGAGCGCGAGGTGGTGAAGGAGGAGCGCCGCCTCCGCGTGGACAACGAGCCGGCCGGTCTCATGGACGAGGCGTTGCACGCGCTGGTCTACCAGGCGCATCCGTACCGCTGGCCGGTCATCGGCTGGATGGCGGACATCGAGGCCATCCGCCGCCAGGACTGCGAGGCGTACTTCCGGACCTTCTACGCCCCGAACAACGCCACCCTCTGGGTGGCCGGGGACTTCGATCCCGCCCGGCTCCTCGGGCGCATCCGGAAGGCCTACGGCGACATCCGGAAAGGACCTCCGGCCCCGGCCATCGTCGACGCCGAGCCCGGCCAGCGCGGCGAGCGCCGGGCCGAGCTCCGCCACCCCTCGCGGGCGCCGTCGCTGGTCATCGCCTACCGCGGGCCGAAGGTGACCGACCCCGACACCCTCACCCTGGACGTGCTGCAGTTCATTCTCGGGGTGGGCGAGGGGAGCCGTCTCCAGCGTGCCCTGGTCTACGGGAAGCGCCTCGCGGTCAACGTCGGCGTGGACTGGAGCTGGCGGCGCGACCCCGGGGTGTTCGCCTTCCACCTCGAGCTGCAGCCCGACGCCGACCCGCGCGCGGCCGAGGACGCGCTCTACGCCGAGCTGCGCCGCGTCGCCGAGCAGGGGGTGGAGCCCCGCGAGGTGGAGAAGGCGCGCAACAACCTCCGGGCGCACCTCCTCCGTGAGTTCACCTCCAACTCCGGCCGGGCGCACGGGCTGGGGTCGTACGAGCTCTTCCTCGGGAGCTGGAAGCACGGGCTCGGTCTTCCCGAGGCCTACGGGCGCATCGACGCGGCGATGGTGCAGGCCGCCGCCCGCCGGTGGCTCGACGCGAGCCAGCGCTCCGTGGTGACCCTCATCCCCGAGGAAGCCCGCTCGTGACCGCCGCGAAGCAACGCACCACTCCCGCCGTGGACGTGGGTCGAGGGCTCCGGCTGCACCGGTTCCAGACTCCAGGCGGCCTGCCGGTCACCGTCGCCCAGCGAGGACGCATCCCCCTGGTGGCGGTCCGGCTGGTGCTCGCCTCGGGGGCGGCGGGAGACCCGGCCGGCAAGGACGGCCTGGCGGACTTCACGATGCGGCTCCTCCGGCGCGGCACGGCCCACCGGGACGCCCACGCCCTGGACGAGGCGATCGAGTTCGTCGGCGCCTCGCTCGGGCTCTTCGCCGGCGAGGACCAGGTGGCGGTGGCCCTCACCACCCCGGCCGAGCACCTCCCGGCGATGCTCGAGGTGCTCTCCGAGCTGGTGCGGGTGCCCAGCTTCCCGGAGGAGGAGGTCCGCACCGAGCGGGAGCGGAGCCTGGGACAGTTCGCCAACGACGTGGACGACCCCTCGCTCCTGGCCGACCGGGCGCTGCTCCGCACGGCCTGGGCTGGACATCCCTACGGGCACGACGTGTCGGGGACCCGGGCCTCCGTCTCGAGCTTCGGCCGCGAGGATGCGCGGCGCTTCCACGCCACCCACTTCGGCCCCCGACCCGCCCAGCTGTTCGTGGTGGGCGCCGTGGACCCGGACGCCGTCGGCCGGCAGATCGAGTCCGCCTTTGGCCCCTGGGCCGGTGGCCCCGACCACGGGGTGGAGGTCCCGCCGCCGGCGGGCGTGGCCCGATCCGGCACGGTGGTGGTGGTCGACCGACCGGAGCAGACCCAGAGCCAGGTCCGGCTCACGGGTCCGGCGTACCGCCGCGGTGCGCCGGTGCAGTTCGCCGCGCAGGTGGTGAACGTCACCCTCGGCGCCGGCTTCACCTCGCGGCTGGTGCGCGAGGTCCGGGTGAAGCGCGGCCTGTCCTACGGCGTGGGCTCGTCCTTCGACACGCTCCGGGCCGGCGGGCTGTTCTCCATCTCCAGCTTCACCAAGGTGGAAACCACCGGGCAGCTGCTCTCCGTCATCCGTCAGGAGACGGAGCGGATGCGCGAGCGCGGCCCGACGCAGGCGGAGGTGGAGAAGGCCCAGCGGTACCTCGCCGGCCTCTTCCCCCTGCGGACCGAGACCAACGAGTCGCTGGCGGCAGTGCTTGCAGACATGGCCCTCTACGGCCTGGGCGACGACTGGCTCGACCGCTACCGCGACCGGGTCCGGGCCGTGACTCGCGCCGAGACCCGCGACGCGGCGGCGCGGTACTGCTACCCCGAGGCGCCCCTCACGGTGGTGGTGGGACCGGCCGAGCGGCTCCGGCCCCAGCTGGAGCGCTTCGGCCCGGTGGAGATCCTCTCCGCCGACGACGTGCTGTGATTCCGGTCCTCTGGTCCGAGGAGGGCCTCCTGGCGGTGGACAAGCCCGCCGGCGTGCCGGTCATCCCCGGACGGAGCGAGGCCGGGGGACCTCCGCTCCGCGAGCGGCTGGAGGCCCAGCTGGGGCGACGGCTGTGGGTCGTTCACCGGCTCGACCGCGACACCTCGGGGGTCCTCCTCTTTGCCTTGGACCCGCGGACCCACCGGGCAGCGAGCCTCGCCTTCGAGCAGGGGCTGGCCGACAAGCGGTACCTCGCGCTCGTCTCGCCTCCGCTGCCGGGCGCCCTCCGGATGCAGGCCGCGCTCGTGCCCGCCCGTCGCTCGAGGATGCGGGTCGCCGGCCCGGGTGAGGAGGGGAAGCCGGCGGTGACCGAGCTCGTGCCGCTGGAGACCTTCGGCGACGTCGCGCTGGTCGAGGCGCGGCCTCTCACCGGTCGGACCCACCAGATCCGCGTGCACCTCCGCCACGCCGGCGCCCCGCTCCTGGTGGACCCGCAGTACGGGCGGCCGGAGCCTGTGACCGAGCGGCGGCTGGGAGGCGCCTCCGACGCGGTGGTGCTCGCCCGCACCCCGCTCCACGCCTCACGCCTGGTGCTGCCCGGAGGCGACGGCGTGGCCCCGGTGGACGTCTCCGCGCCGCTCCCGCCCGACATGGCGCGGGCGCTGGTGCTCCTCCGTCACTGACGGACCTGGAAGAACACCGAGTGACCGGTGCGTCCGGCCAGGTCCGAGACGTCGAGGCGGTAGGTGCCCGGGTTGTCCACGGTGACGGTGATGACCTCCACCCGGACCCCGGCGTTGAACGGGCCGCTGATGGTCGGGCTGACCTTCGCCCCGGCCACGGAGAGGTTCACCGTCCCGCCGTAGCCCCCGTCGGGAGCGCCCTGAGCCCGCATGGTGACGCCGAAGGGGACGCCCGAGGTCTGCCCGCCGATCATGTCGATGGTGTAGCCGATGGGCCAGAACCCCTGCGTCACCCGGAAGGCGCCGGCGGCCGTCGACAGCCGTCCATCGCCCAGCTCCACGGTGATGTCGTAGGTCCCCTCCGGCAGGACGGTGGGCAGGAAGTCGGCGATGACGCCCGCGTCGGCCCAGTGCGAGGGCCCGAAGGGGCGCGGGCCGATCTTCATGGTGAGCCGGTCGTCGACGGTGACCGTCTGCGCGCCATGGTCGGCGAGGGTCGGCAACACCGCGTCGACGGTCACGGTGACCGGGCCGCTGCTCGAGGCGGGTCGGTCGGGCGGGCTCACCGAGACCACGGAGGGTGGGGGCAGGGTGGCGCCGTTGCAGGCGACGAGGGCGAGAAGCGGGAGCGGGAGGAGACGGCTCACCGGAGCGTTCCTCGTACGCCCACCGAGAAGATGCCGCCACCCGGACGGGCCTCGAGGTGGTCGGTGCTGACCTTCGAGAGCGCCGGGCGCACCTCGATGTACGGCTCGACCGGACCGACCTGGAGCCCCGCCTGCAGGGCGGCGAAGACTTCCCACCCCAGCGCGGCCTCGGTCAGGTCGGCGTCGAAGTTGCTCGAGAGGTGGTGGCTGCCGACCAGGAGCCCGCCGCCTCCGCGGACCGAGAGGCGGAAGTTGCCCGCGGAGATCGCCTCCCAGCGCACCGCTAGCTCGATGGGGAAGACCAGGAGCGAGGAATTCTGGGTCCCGAGGGTCCCCACCTGCGCGCTCATCGACTGGGATCGGACCCCCAGCTCGAGCTCGAGCACCAATGGGAGATTCGGAAGGCCGTAGCCGGCGATGAATGCGCCCTGGGGGCCGGCATTGGAGCCTCCACCCACGTACCCACCCAGCGCGCCGCCGAGGATCCACCGCCCCGGCGGAGGAGGGAGTGGGGCAGGCGGGACGGCCGCCTGGGGGGCGACGACCTTCAGCGTGCCCTGGGCGCGCACCGAGCCGTCCAGGGTCCGGGCCACGAGCGGCACCGTGCTGCGGTCCGGGTCCGGCGTGATGCGGAGGAGGAGTCTCCGACCGGCTTCTTGCTCCTTCTCCACCTTCGCGCCCTCGGCCACGAGCTCGGTCCCGGCCGATTCCTCGGTGTCGGGGACCACCAGGAGCGCATGCACCGGCGCGCCCGCGGCGCTGGACTCCGGCACCACCGCCAGCAGCCATGGCGACGGAGGCAGGCTCAGGGGCAGGACCCGGATCTTGCTCTGGTCAGCCAGCTCGGCGATGACCCGCGCCTCGTGGGCGTTGGGGCCGACCTCCACCGGCATCTTCAGGCGCCCCTGCCGGTCGGCGCGGCGGGGGCCGAAGCGCGCCCCCGCCACCTCCACCGTCA
Source organism: Myxococcaceae bacterium (assembly GCA_036489275.1). Lineage (GTDB taxonomy): Bacteria > Myxococcota > Myxococcia > Myxococcales > Myxococcaceae > RPRB01. Next base: position 9,511 of record DASXGF010000620.1, read on the forward strand.
CCTGCGCCGAGGGCTCGGTCTCGATCGCCAGCTCGGTGCGCCCGGAGCAGGGCAGGGCGAGCACGGTGACGTCGCCCAGCGTGGGAGCCTCCCCGGTCCAGAAGGCAAAGAGGACGAGCGTCGGGGCGCGTGCCTCCGGCGGCGGGGTCCAGAGGAAGCGGGTGAATTCGTCGCCCGAGGTCGCCACGGTCAGCACG
>DASXGF010000635.1:0-12180 GCA_036489275.1 Myxococcaceae bacterium
TGCCGGGGGACAACGTCGTCCAGCTGGTGGCGCCCGCGCCGGCGGACGTCTCGCTCGAGCAGTCCGTCCGCCTGGTGTACCCGCGCCAGACCACCCGCGGCACCGGAGCGCTGGACTTCACGCTCCAGGGCGGGACGGCTACCCGGCTCCAGGGTTTCGATGCCGGCCTCGCCCACGTGCTCGACGTGACCGACCCGGACGCGCCCGTCCGCCTCACGACCTGGGACGTGTCGGGCGCGGCGGCCGTCCTGGTGCCGGGCTCGGGCCCGCGGCACCTGGTCGCTTACCTCGATGCGGACGCCCTCGCCCCGGCCTCGGTGCTCCCGAACCGGCCCAGCGCCTGGAACGCGGCCGACGGCGCGGAGCTGGTCATCCTCGGCCCGTCGGCGCTGTTCGACGCGGTGAAGCCGCTGGTCGAGCGCCGGCACTCGGAAGGCCTGAGCGTCGCGCTGGTGGACATCGAGGACGTCCAGGACGAGTTCGCTTCCGGCGAGAAGAGCGTCGATGCCGTGCGCGGCTTCCTCCAGTGGGCGGTGCAGCACTGGGCGATGCCGCCGCGCTACGTCCTGCTCCTCGGCTCGGCCACGTACGACCCACGCAACTATCTCGGCCTGGCCGGGGACCTCGTGCCGAGCGCAGTGGTCCAGACCAGCTCCCTCGAGGCGGTCTCTGACAGCTGGTTCCTCGCGTTCGCCGGATCCGAGTCGATGTCCGTCGGCCGGCTCCCGGTACGCAGCGTGGCCCAGACCCAGGCGGTCGTGGCGAAGATCCTCGACCGGCGCGAGGCGACGGCGCGCTCGCCGCTGCTACTCGCCTCCGATGCGCTGGGAACGAGCGACTTCCCGGAGATGACCTCCGATCTCCGCAGCGATCTGCCCGATGCCCCGGCGACGGTCATCGTCCGCGGCTCGGAGCCCGACGACGTGCTCCACCAGCGCTTCCTCGACGCGGCCGCCAGCGGCCCGGCCCTGGTGAACTACACCGGCCACGCCTCGGAGCTGTTCTGGAACGGGAACCTGCACACCGTCGGTGACGTCGCTGCACTCTCCCGTGGCGGAACGAGCCTCTGGGTGCACATGACCTGCCTCACCGGCTTCTTCCAGGATCCGTCGCGCCAGAGCCTCGCGGTCGCCACGCTCCTCAGCCCCGGCGGTGGCGCCTGGGGTGCGTGGGGAAGCACCTCGATGACCTACCCCACCGAGCACCCGGCGCTGAACCGTGCGTTGGTGAAGGCGCTGCTGGTGGAGGGAAAGACGCTGGGCGAGGCCACCCGCGAGGCGATGGCCGGGCTCACCGATCAGGAGTTGACCGGCACCTTCGTCCTGCTGGGCGACCCGAGCGCGCGGGCAGTGGCCAACAGCAGCTCTGCGCTCGGCGCCGCCCCGAAGACCGGAGCGCTGGGCTGCACGAGTGCACCGGGCACCTCGAGCAGCGTCGCGGTCCTGCTGGCCGTCGCGGCCTGGCTTGCGGCCGGTCGACGCCGGGCGCGTGCCCTGCGGCGGCGCTGAGTCGCGTCAGTCCTCGAGGCGCTTGAGGAAGGTCGGGTAGCTCAGCCCGAGCACCCGCGCCGCCTCCACCCGGCGTCCGCCGAGCTGCCCGAGCACGTGCCGCACGTACCGCTTCTCGATGTCCTCGAGCGGCCGCGGGTCCCCGGTCACCACGAAGCTGCCCGCCGGCGCCGTGCCCTCGACGGGCTCGCGCATCGTCTGCAGGAGCGAGAGGGTCAGCTCGGGACCGGCCTCGAGCACCAGCGCCCGCTCGAGCACGTTGCGCAGCTCGCGAACGTTCCCCGGGAAGGGGTAGTTCTGGAGACGCGCTCGCCCCTGCTCGCCCAGGCGGAATCCCTTGCGGCCGAGCTCCTGGCCCAGCTCCGACAAGAGCTGTTCGGCCAGCGGCAGGATGTCCTCGGGACGCTCGCGGAGCGGGGGGACGTGGATGGCGAAGACGCTGAGGCGGAACCAGAGGTCCTCGCGGAAGCGGCCCTCGCGGATCTCCAGCTCGAGGTTCCGGTTCGTCGCGGCGACCACCCGGGCGCTGCTGCCTTCCTCGCTGCTGCTTCCGACCCGGCGGAAGCGCCCCGAGTCGAGGAAGGTGAGCAGCTTCGCCTGCAGGGGCAGGGGCAGCTCGCCCACCTCGTCGAGGAAGAGCGTTCCGCCGCTGGCCACCTCCACCAGGCCGCGGCGCGCCTGCTTGGCGTCGGTGAACGCGCCCTTCTCGTGGCCGAAGAGCTCGGACTCCACCGTGCTCTCCGGAAGCGCGGCGCAGTTCACGTGGACGAAGGGAGCGTCCTCGCCCACGCCCATCGCGTGGACATGCCGGGCCAGGACCTCCTTGCCCGCGCCGGTGGGCCCCAGGAGGAACACCGGGCTCCGGGGGGAGGTGGCGATGCGCCCGAGCATCTCCAGCACCTGGCGCATCGCGGGGGACCTCGGCGGGACCAGGCGGCGCCGGCCGGAGAGCTCGGCCTCCACGCGGCTCAGGCGCTCGCGGAGGTTCTGCTCCCCCATGGCCCTCTGGGCCCGCATCACCAGATCGGTGAGGTCCACCGGCTTGGCCACGTAGTCGGCGGCGCCGGCGCGGATGGCGTCCACCGCGCTCTGGATGTCTCCGTGGGCGGTGACCATCACCACCGGGGTGCTGGGCAGCTGGGCCTTCAGCTCGGGGAGGTAGTCCAGCCCGTCGCCGTCGGGGAGGCGGCGGTCCAGCACCACCAGCTCGGGTGCAGCGCGCTCCACTGCCTCGCGCGCCTCGTGCAGCGAGCGGGCGAGCACGACCGGGTGCCCCTCCCGCGCCAGCGCAGCCTGCGCCAGCGAGGAGAAGCCTCGATCATCATCGACCAGAAGGATGGACCTGCTCATGAGGGAGTCGTTCCCAGCCCGAGCTGCAGCGTGAAGCGGCTCCCCGTCGCCGTTCGCTCGAACGCCAGCGACCCGCCCTGTCGTTCCACCGCCTGACGGGCCATGGAGAGCCCGAGCCCGATGCCCCTCGGCTTCGTCGTGACGAAGGGCTGGAACAGGCCGGCCTCGAACCCCGGCGGAGGACCACCGGCATTATCCTCCACCTCGACCCGGACGGCACCATCCACCCGGCGGGTGGTGATGCGAACCCGGGGATGGGTCTGCTTGCCCACGTCCTTGGCCGCCACGGCTGCCTCCATCGCGTTGCGGAGCAGGTTGTCCAGCGCGGTGGCCAGGAGCAGCGGATCGCACGCAATTCGCAGCGAAGTGTCGACGTCCGAGGTCACCTCGACCTCATCCGCCTCGGGGAGGACCCGGAGGGATTCGACCGCCTCGGACACCAGCTGGCCCACCGGAATGAGCGAGAGCTGGGCGTTCGCCGGCTTGCCGAAGTTGAGGAGCGAGGTCGCCAGGTGGCTCAGCCGGTCGATCTGCCCCCGCATCGTCTTCACCGGGAGGGTCCGGTCGCCGTCGGCCGAGAGCATCGACGCCGCCGCCTTCATGCCGTTGAGCGAGTTCTTCACCTCGTGGGCGATGAGCGACGCAGCCTGACCGAGGGCCGCGAGCTTCTCCCGCTGGGCGAGCGCCTCGTCCATCTCCTTGTAGCGGAGGTAGGTCCGGCGGAGGAACCAGGTGAAGAGGAGGAGGGTGACGGTCTGCCCGACGAGCACCAGCAGCATCTGCCAGAAGAAGCGCCAGCGGACCGGGGCGAGCATCGGCGTCTCCTCGGCCACGAGGAGCAGCCTCAGCCCGGTGTCGCCGACCTGCGTCGCCGCCGCGTACTCGGGCTTGCCGTTGAGGTCGGTGGTCTCCGCCCGGCCGCGTCGGACCAGGTCGTCGAGCCGCTCGGGGAAGCCCCGGGCGAAGGTCCAGTTCGGGGGATCGGCCGGGAGGAGCACGTCTCCACGATCGGTGGAGACGACCAGCATGGAGCCCTCGGTGATCGCCCGGCCACCGGGGAGGCCGCGCTTGCTCGCGTCCACCAGGCCCACCACTGCGCCGGAGATTCGTCCCCCGCGGAGCACCGGCGCGGCGACCACGAAGCTGCGGCTGCCCGGCTCGAGCGCGTCGACCACCGTGTGGCCGGTGCGGAGCAGTCGCTGGAACCAGCGGTCCTGGGCGCGCGTCGTGGGCGGCAGGACCCCGCGCGGCTCGCTCCACACCGGGAGGCCGGTGCCGTCGAGGAACAGCACCGCGGAGAAGAAGGGCGAGTTGTGGTGGGTGAAGTCGAGGAGCTCGCGCTCGGGCTGGAGGTTCTCGTCCAGGAGGTCCACCTGGGGGCGGGAGGCGAGGCGCTCCAGCTCGTGCTCGAGGGTGCCGAAGTGCAGCGCCAGCGCCTCGGCATAGACCGCCGCCTCGCGGGACACGCGTGACCGGAGCAGGCGCTGCGTCTCGCGCACCTCGTTCAGGTAGGTGAGGAACGGCCCGACGAGGGCGATGACGCCCAGCACCGCGAGGCCGATCAGCACCGAGCGGCCGAGGCGCCGATCCGCCTCGCTTCCGGCGGCCGACCGCCGGGCGTCCACGAACTTCAAGTTGTCCAACAAGGCCATTCGAGACTACCCCGCTGCGGGGGCGGCCTGCGGCGACTCGAGCGGTGTCAGGTAGTTCCCGGTGAAGCAGGCGTTGCAGTACGACTTCCAGGCCGGGTCTCCCACCGCCTGCGCGAGGCCCTCGACGGAGAGGTAGCCGAGGCTGTCCGCGGTCACGTAGCTGGCGATCTCCTCGACCGAGTGCGTGGCGGCGATGAGGTCCTGCCGGACCGGCGTGTCGATGCCGTAGTAGCAAGGCCATCGAGTGGCAGGACTGGAGATGCGGAGGTGCACCTCGGCCGCGCCGGAGGCCTTGATCATCTTCACGATCTTCCGCGAGGTCGTGCCGCGGACGATGGAGTCGTCCACCACCACGACCTTCTTGCCGCGGAGGACCTCGCGGACAGCGGAGAGCTTCAGCTTCACCCCGAAGTGGCGGATCGACTGCTGCGGCTCGATGAACGTGCGGCCGACGTAGTGGCTACGGATGAGCCCCACGTCGTAAGGGATGCCGGAGGCCTGGCTGAAGCCGATCGCCGCCGGGACCCCGGAGTCCGGGACGGCGATGACCAGGTCCGCGGTGGGGGCCGGCTGCTCGCGGGCCAGCTGTCGGCCGAGGGCCTTGCGGGTCTCGTAGACGCTGCTTCCGAAGAGCACCGAGTCCGGCTTGGCGAAGTAGACGTACTCGAAGACGCAGCGGGCGGTCCGCGCGGCCTGGAACGGCTTGCTGGAGCGGAGGCCGCTGGCGTCGATGACCACCATCTCGCCCGGCTCGATCTCCCGGACGTACTCCGCCTCGACCAGGTCGAGGGCCGTGGTCTCGCTCGCGAGGACGTACGCCTCGCGGAGCCGGCCGAGCACGAGCGGACGGAACCCGTAGCCATCCCGGATGCCGATGATCTCGGTCGGGGTCTCGAAGATCAGGCTGTACGCGCCGAGGCACTGCCGGAGCGCCTCGACGATCTGGTCCTCGAGCTTCGGGGCGCGGCTGCGCGCCATGAGGTGGACGATGACCTCGGTGTCCGAGTCACCAGCGAAGATCGCTCCCTCGCGCTCGAGCCGGGCGCGGAGGGTCTGGGCGTTGACCAGATTGCCGTTGTGGGCCACGGCGACCTTGCCCCCGGAGTACTGCATGGTCAGGGGCTGGGCGTTCTTGGCCTGGCTCACTCCCGCGGTGGAGTAGCGGACGTGCCCGATGGCCGAGGAGCCGACGAGCGTCTCGAGGTCGCGGGCGCCGAACACGTCCTGGACCAGGCCCATCTCCCGGCGTGCGTGCAGGCTCCCCCCGTCCGCGCTGACGATCCCTGCCGATTCCTGACCGCGGTGCTGGAGCGCGTGCAGCCCGAGGTACGTGATGTTCGAGGCCTCGGGGTGTCCGTAGATGCCGAAGATGCCGCACATGGGGTGGTGTCGAACGCCTCACATACACGGGAAGTGGCCGTCTCGCATCCCTGCCGGTCTGGGCGGCTGCTACTGTGCCCTCATGGCCTCCGAGTCTCGCCCACGGGTCTGTCTGCTCACCGGGGCCACCCTCGGGATCGGCCGGGCGGCGGCCGAGGCCCTCGCGCCGATGGGAATGGAGCTGGTGCTGGTGGCCCGGGACCGCGCCCGCCTCGAGGTGCTGGCGGCCGAGCTGCGGCAGCGGACCCCGGGGGCGAAGGTGGGAGTCCTGGCCGGGGACCTGTCGCGGATGTCCGAGGTGCGGCGGATCGCGGGGGAGTTCCGGGCGACCCATGACCGACTGCACGTCCTCCTGAACAACGCAGGGGCCATTTTCGGGCAGCGGGAGCTGACGCCGGAGGGGCTGGAGCGCACGCTGGCGCTGAACCACCTGGCCTACTTCGTCCTCACCGAGGAGCTGCTGCCCTTGCTGAAGGCGTCGGCGCCGGCGCGCATCGTCAACGTCAGCTCGGATGCGCACATGGGGACGCGCGTCGACGTGGACGACTTGAGCTACGCGCGCGGACGGTACCGGCCGTTCGTGGCGTACGGGCGCTCGAAGCTGATGAACATCCTCTTCACCCGTGAGCTCGCGCGGCGCCTCGCCGGGACGGGCGTGACGGTGAACGCGATGCACCCCGGCTTCGTGCGGAGCGGGTTCGGGCAGAACAACGACGGGTTCCTCGGGCGATTCATCCGGCTGGGGCAGGCGTTCGCCCGGACGCCGGAGCGCGGTGCGCGGACGCTGGTGTACCTGGCCACCTCGCCCGAGGTGGAGGGCGTGAGCGGCAAGTACTTCCACGACGAGCGCGAGAGCCGGATCAGCAGTGCGGCCCAGGACATGGAGGTCGCGCGCCGGCTCTGGGACGCGAGCGTGCGGCTCGCCGGGCCGGCCGCCGCCGCGGCATGAGGAGGCCTCCGGGCGCGCGCCGGCGCTGGCGGTGGTTGCTGCCGGTCGTGCTGGCCGCCCTCTGGTGCATACCGTTCTCGCGGCTCGGGCGTGAGCCGCGCGTGCGCGAGGTGCGCCAGGCCTCGGACGCGGGGCCGCTGCGGGCCGGTGCCTCGGTCGCGGAGATGTCGATCCCGCGACCCGTACAGTCGGTGGGGTACGGCCTGGTGCGGCCCGAGGTGGACCGGGTGGCGTTCCCGGTCTCGGCGCGGGCGGTGGTGCTGAGCGCGGGTGAGGTGCGGGTGGGGCTGGTCACCGTGGATCTCTTACTCGCGGACCAGGGCCTGGAGGAGGCCGTCCGGAAGAGCGTGTCCGGGCTCGGCCTGTCCGGGCTGTGGGTGGCGGCGACGCACACGCATTCGTCGGCGGGGGGATTCGCCTGGAATCCGGTGGCACAGGTGGCGGGCACGGGGCGGTTCCGTCCGTCGGTCCGCTCCCGAGTGGTGGAGGCAGCGGCGCGGGCGCTGACCGCGGCGGCGGCGTCGATGCAGCCGGTCGAAGCGCTCTTTGGGACCACGGAGCTCACGGGGGCAACGGCGAGTCGCGACGAGTTCCCGGACGTCGACCGGCGGCTCGGGCGGCTGCAGCTACTCGGAGCGAGTGGGCCGGTGGCGCAGCTGCTGGTCCTGGCGGCGCATCCGACGCTCGTGGCCCGACCGCCGCCGGGGCTGGATCCGGACTGGCCGGGCCGGCTGGCGGCGGCGCAGGAGCGGGCAGGGCAGGGCGTCACGCTGGTGCTGCAGGGGAGCGTGGGGAACGTGACCGTGAGCCGGGACGCGACGGGCGCGGTGCCACAGGCGGAGGCGTTCGCGCGCGCCGTCGAGTCGGCGGTGGCCGGCGTGTCGCTCCAGCCGGTGGGTTTCGGGTTGCGGTATGCGCGGCTCGAGGTGGCGTTGCCGGGGCCAGACGCATCGCGGTTCGCGCCCTGGGGATTCGCGACGCTGGTGGACAACGTGGTGCTGTGGCCGTGGGCGCCGCGGTGGGCCGAGCTGAGCGAGCTGCGGATCGGCGGGGCGCGGCTGCTCGGGGTGCCGGCGGAGACGACGGCGGCGTCCGGCGCGGTGCTGGAGCGGGCGGCCGGCGGCGCCCGGGTGGTGTCACTGGTGAACGGCTACCTCGGGTACGTCGAGCCGCCGGACCGGGTGGAGCGGGCCGCCGGCGAGTCACGACGCCAGCTGTTCGGGCCGGGGTTGCTGGAGTCGCTCCGGTTCGGAACGGAAGCGACGCGGGCCGCGCTCCGGCCGAGCCCCGAGTCGAGCTCGGTGCGCTGAGAACGGGGCCCCGTCGGTCCGGCGGCTCGGAACGCGCCCCCCCTCGTTCCTCGCTCGAGGATGCTCCTCGGGAAAGACTATCTCGGCGATCTTGCTGATGATTTCAGACGCCGCGCCTCCGCCCGTTCGTGGTGCCGATTTTCGTGGTGCCAGACACCTCGTTACTTTTCGTGGTGCCAAACACCTCGTTACCGGGTTCGAGGTCCCGGACACGTCGCGCTGGGGCCTCGCTCGAGTCGAGCTCTGCAACCGGGCAAGGTCGCGAGAAAAGGCGTCGCGACCGAGGGAAGGTGTCAAACACCTCGTTTTGGCCTCGTTTTGCCGTTTTCTCCGTATTTCCTCGATTCGTGGCGCCAGACACCTCGTTACCCCCGTCGTCGGTCCTCGGGGAAGTTCGCGCGGCGGTTCTTTGCCGCCTCGCTGACCACCTGGGCAATGCGCTGGGCGCGGGTCTCGGGGCGCTTCGCGGTGTGCACCCACCAGAGGATCGCCCGGCGCGAGGACGGACTGAAGGCGCCCCAGTTCGGCCGGGCGGCAGCCGGTCCGGCCTCGAATGCGGCTTCGAGATCGGCCGGGACCTCGAGCGACTCCACCACGGTGTATGCGTCCCACGAACCGTCCTGCCGCGCTTGCTCGATCCTCGCCAGGCCCGCTGGCCGCATCAGTCCCGCGGCCATCAGCTTCTCGACGCGGGCCTTGTTCGACTGCGACCACACACTCCGCGACCTGCGCGGTGTGAAGAGCTGCATCAACCGCCCCTCGTCAACCGATCGCTCCGTGCTGTCGATCCAACCGAAGCAGAGCGCTTCCTCGACGGACTCGTCGTACCCGACCCGCGGCTTTCCTGTCGCCTTCTTGAACGAGACGAGCCACACCCCGACATCGCGGGTGTGATTCTTCTCGAGCCAGACACGCCAGGCCGCGCGTTCCGACAGGTGGAGTCGCTCGAGCGTGTCTCCGGCGAAGCGCTTGCTGCCGTCGGACGCCTTCGCCGCTCGCCCCGCGCGGTCAATCTTCTTCCCGGGGATCGTGCCCGAAGATGCCTTGCTCGCGGACGCCCGGCTCTCGGACGACGTCGAACGATCTCCTCGCCCGCTCGACCTCTGACCCGTGCCTGTCCGCCTCGCGTCGCCTGCGCGCCTTCCTTTCCGCGCGCCCGAGGCTGGACCGCGCCCCGTCCCCGACCGCTTCACCTTCCCCGCAGCCACACCGAGACCTCGGGCACGAGCCGCTCGCGGAGGGCCACGTCCTGCGCCAGACGCTCGAGGGTCTGCGCCACGGCCTGCTGAGCCTCGGGGACGGGGTGCGCGTTGAGGAACGCGCGGGCCTCGTCCAGGTGCCGCCGCTCGCGCAGGTTGCCCAGCGCCTCCACCACCCGACGGAGCAGCATCGGCGCCTGGGCCACCTTCTCGGTCACCTCGGACCAGCGGTCACGAACCAGGGCCCAGCCGCCCTCGCGCGCCGCCCGGTTCGCCAGCAGCCCGTGCACGAAGGAGGCGAAGTCCTGCAGCGGCACCACCGGGTCGAGCAGCAGGCCCTGTGCGCGCTCGGCCAGCCCGGGCGTCTCGAAGGCGGTGAGGGCGAGGAGGTAGCGCCGCTTCACGGCCGGATCCGCTTCCTTCGGAAAGGCCGCGCGGAACCGGTCGAAGAGCTCGCCACCCCCATCGCGTGCGGAGACGGCCACGGCGGTGTCCACCAGGTTCGGATCCAGGGCGGTCCGCTGCCCGTTCAGCACGCGGTCCACCCGCGGCGCGGTCTCGGCGAGCACCGAGCGCGAATGCGCGACTCCGGCCGCCGCGCGAAGCAGCGCCGCCCGCCGGAGCCGATCCTGATCGGTCTCTCCGGCCACCGGGTCCCAACCCATCGCCTGGAGGCGGGGGAGGAACAGCCGCTCGATGAGCTTGCGGAAGCGCTCCTGGTCCTCGCCATCCACCAGCCGGGCCTCGACGTAGCCGAGCCGGCCCACCAGCTCGTCGAGCACCGCGTGGTCCGACTCGTCGCCGAAGGCGAGCACCAGGTCGAGGAAATCCGAGATGCGCGCCCGTCCGGCCCGCACCAGCGCCCACTGGTCGGCCAGGAGCCCGATGCGCTCGGCCGGCAGCAACGCGGAGAGGGACTTGCCGAGCCTCGCCAGGAGCTCAGCGGAGTACGCCACCCGGTAGAACCCGGTCGAGCCCGCGTTCGCGTCCAGCCACCGCACCGCCCCAGCGGATTCGAGCGTGATCTCCCCGGTCTGCCTCTCGAGGAGGAACGTCCTCGTCTGCCGCCCGCGGTCGTCACCCCAGGCCAGCACCAGCGGGACCGGCCAGGTCTCCGATCCGCTCAGGCCAGGCTCGGAGAAGAAGCGCTCCTGCGAGACCCGGAGCCGGTTGCCGTCGAGCGCGACGCTCACCACCGGGTACCCGCTCTGGCGGATCCACGCATTGGCCAGCTCGACCACCGGCGCGTGCGAGGCCCGGGCGAGCGCGCCCCACAGGTCGTCGGCGACGGCGTTGGCCCGGGCGTGCTTCCGCATGTAGTCGCGGATGCCCGAGCGGAACGCCTCCTCCCCGACGAACCCCTCGATCATCCGGAGGACCGCGCCGCCCTTTTCGTAGGTGATGGCGTCGAAGCTCTCGGTCGCCTCGGCGGCGTTGGCCACGGTGCCGCGGATCGGGTGCGTGGAGCGGAGCGCGTCGAGGTGGAGGGCCGTCGCCTTCCCCGCGTCGAAATCGAGCCAGACTCTCCAGTCGGGCCGCCAGAGGTCGACGATCTTGTACGCCATCCAGGTCGCGAAGGCCTCGTTGAGCCAGAGGTCGTCCCACCAGACCATGGTGACCCAGTTGCCGAACCACTGGTGCGCGAGCTCGTGGGTCACGACCTCGGCGACGCGCTTCTGCACCGCGAGGGGGGCGGTCGCTGGATCTAGAAGCAGAGCGAGCTCGCGGTAGGTGATGAGCCCGGCGTTCTCCATCGCGCCGGCCTCGAAGTCGGGGATGCCGACCTGGTCGAGCTTGCCGAAGGCGTAGGGGAGCCCGAAGTAGTCCTGAAGCATCGGCAGCACCGCGAGCGCGGCCTTCTGCCCGAAGCCGAGCAGGGCGCGCTTCTCCTCGAGGCACCAGGTGCGGACCGGGATCCCCGCAGCCACCTCCTCGGTCGTCGAGACGAGTGGGCCGACCACCAGCGCGACCAGATAGCTGGAGAGGACCTCGGTCTCGGCGAAGCGGACCTTTCGGTACGCGCCCTCGAGCTCCTCGGCGAGGACGCGGCCGTTGCTCAGCGCCACGAGCTTCGGTGGCACCTTCACCGTGAGCGCCCAGGTGCACTTGAACCCGGGCTCGTCGAAGCAGGGGAAGACGCGGCGTGCATCGGCCGCCTCGAACTGGGTCGCCGCGACCGAACCGGCGAGGTACAGGCCGCGGAGGCCCTCGGTGAATCGCCCGGTCCAGCGCAGGACGAGCCGCGCCTCGCCGGCGGGGAGCTCGTCGTCGAGCTCCAGAACGACTGTCTCGCTGACCGGCCGGACCTGGACGCGCGCCCGGATGCCCCGCCCGACCGAGTGCACCTCGGCGTGCGCGACGTCCAGCTCGACCGCATGGAGCACGAAGCTCCGGACCGGTCGCTCCACCGAGAGCGTCAGCTCGGCCTCCCCGGCGAAGGTCCGGGCTTCCATGTCCAGGGTGAGGGCCGCCTGCGTTCGCCGGGGGAGGACGTCCCGGGAGAGCCGGAAGTTGCGATCGTCGGAGGTCACGGGGGGCCGAGACTGGCACGGGCCGGGCCCGTTCGACGCGACGAATCAGCAGCGGCCCTGCCCCCTCCGGTCAGTGGCGGCCGAACGGCGGTCCCAACCAGCCGGGCGGGCGGCCCCGCGGTCCAACGCATTGCGCCAGGAGTGGAAGCCACACCTCCCGGTCGGGTCCTCAGTCGTGGTCGCAGTCGTCCCCGTGGACGTGCTCACCGGACGCCTCGTCCGCGCGCTCCTTCTGGAGCTTCTGCATGCGCTTCCGGATGAGCTGGCGCTTGAGCTGCGACAGGTGCTCCACGAAGGTCTT
>DASXGF010000637.1:0-10852 GCA_036489275.1 Myxococcaceae bacterium
TGTACGGCTCGCCCGGGGACGAGGACCACTTCCGCATCGTGCTCGACACCACGGCCGACGCCGGTCCGGCGGAGGCGAGCATTCCCGACGGCGGCCCGGGGTCCACCGCGACGGCGGAGCCCGACGCCGGAGCCGCGCCCAGGTCCGAGGGCTTTCCCACCCAGCCTCCGCCGCTGGGAGGCGCACGGGCCGAGGTCGAGCCCAACGACCGTCCCGAGCAATCCATGGCGCTCGGCGAGAGCACCGACGTCACGGCGAGCCTCTCCAGCACTCCCGCGAAACCAGACGAGGACTGGTACCTGCTGTTCGGCGACCGGCCGCGCACGGCCGACGTGACCATTTCCGGCATCCCCGGGACGGTGGTTCTGCTGGAGGCCTACGACGAGACCCGGACCCGGCTCGCGGCGGTGAGCGCCGAGGGCGAGGGCCAGCCGGCGCGGTTCCCGAACCTCGCCGTCCGCGGGAAGCTGCTCCTCCGCGTGTCGGCGGCCCGGAAAGGGGGCGGCGGCGCCTACACCCTCTCGGTCCGCTACGGCGAGCCGAAGCCGGGCATGGAGCTCGAGCCCAACGACCGGCACGCCGACGCCACCGAGCTCCAGCCCCAGAACGACGTCTGGACCGTCCAGGGCCTGTACGGCTCGCCCGGGGACGAGGACCACTTCCGCATCGTGCTCGACACCACCGCCGACGCCGGTCCGGTCGAGGCGAGCACCGCCGACGGCGGCCCGCCGGCCACCGCGACGGCAGAGCCCGACGCCGGAGCCGCGCCCACCACGGCCGAGGGCTTCCCCACCCAGCCTCCGCCGCTGGGAGGCTCCCGCGCCGAGCTCGACGCGGGAACCGTGGCCCCAGAGGCACCTCGCATCGCGCTGCGGATCGAGGTGAGCGCGGTGCCAGGCGTGCGCCCCGAGGTCCAGGTGCTCTCCGAGGCCGAGGCGACGCTGTTCACCACCCGGGGCACCGAGGGACAACCGCTGTCGCAGCGCAACGTCGCAGTCCGGGCGACCGACCGGGTCATCGACGTGGTGGTGAAGAGCGCCTGGACCGGGACCGGCAAGGACGCCCGGCGGGGCTTCGATGCCGAGCACCCGTACACCCTGAGCATCTCCCGCGAGGCCGCCGGCGCCAACGCGGAGTACGAGCCCAACGACGATCTGGCGCACGCCACCCCGCTACCGCTCGACGGCTACCGCGAGGGCTTCCTGACGCCGAAGACCGACGTCGACTACTACGTGGTCCGTCCGCCGCAGCCGTCGCTGGTGCGCTTCGAGCTGAGCGGGGTGGAGAAGCTCGACCTCATGCTCTCGGTCGTCGAGCCGGGCGCGAAGCCGGGCACGGAGAAGGTCCTCCAGCGGTCCAACGACGGCGCAGTGAAGGAGCCCGAGCGGCTGAACAGCGTCGCCTGTGCCAGGGAGTGCTTCGTGAAGGTGGAGGGGGCCCTCCGGAAGGTGGACGGCAAGTGGGTCCGGGAGTTCGAGAACCCGGACCAGCCCTACCGCCTCACCGCGCGGGCCATCCCCGACGACGGCAGCGAGGAGCGCGAGCCCAACGACACCGCGGCCCAGGCGAGCCCGCTGACGCTGGGCCGGCCCATCCGGGGCACCGTGTATCCGAAGAAGGACGTGGACTACTTCCGGCTGGACCTCTCGGACCGGCCGGTGAAGACGGCCGTCAAGGCGACCCTCACCGGCATCCTCAAGGTGGACGTCGCGCTCTTCCTCTATCAGCAGAACGACGACGGCTCGCTTTCCCTCGTCCAGACGTCGGACCGGGGGAAGGGCGACGCCTCGGAGGTCATCCGCTACGCCGCCGAGCCGGGGGTTTACCTGTTCAAGGTTCAGGACTCGAAGAACCGGGAATCCAACTTCCAGGACAGCTACCAGCTCACGGTGGAAGAGGATGCCCAGTAGCGCTGTTCCGGAGGCATGCGGGGTCTGGAGCGGCCCGTGCCGCCGCGCCGGACCGCCGCCCCGATGGTTCTGGGAACCATGGATCTCATCCCCCTCTGGGAGGGGCCGCCTCCCTACGCTGAAGCGCGAACCGCTGCGTCCCTGAGTGAAAACAACAATTCATATAACGAAAGTGATGGTCCTTTTTCGGACGAGAATCCGGTCATCCCCCGCGCAACCTGATGTCGGCCAACGTGGGCACCAGATTCCGTGAGTTCTGGAATTTCGTCGCTTTCTGGACGCAATGAACAAGCAAGAAGACCTTCGAGGTTCACAAAGTGTCCGGACGAGACGAACGAGGCTAACCTCGCGGAGGATTTCGTTTCAGCGCCGTTCCAGAGCGGGAACGCGCTGGAGAAAGACAAGAGAAACGAGATGTCGACCTTCAAGCGGATTCTTCGCGAGCTGACTCAGGAGATCGAGCGTCTGTCCGAGCGCAACGAGATGCTCGAGCGCCGGCTCAGCAGCATCACCGGTGCGCTCCAGGGCGCGGTGCGGACCCCGCGCAACGGCTCCGGGCGCAACGGCCGCCCCTCTCGACGCGCGGGCCGCCGCGGCGCGCCTCCGAAGTTCAGCGACGCTCAGGCCACGCAGCTCCGCCGCGAGTACGAGAAGGGCGCCACCAGCGCCCAGCTCGCGCGGAAGTACAAGGCGGCGCTTCCTACCATCCTTGGCACCCTGCGCCGGGCCGGGGCGTCGCTGCGCCGGGGCCGGCCACCCAAGCGGAAGTAGCCGGGGCTCCGGGAGCTACGGCGCCTCGTTCAGCGCGCCGCAGTGCGGGCAGGGGAACGAGTGCTCCAGCGCGAACTTCGGCACGACCCGCGCGAGCACGACGCGGTCGCAGGCCCCGCACAGGAAATCGATGCCCGCGATCGGCGCGAAGGCAGCATCCAGCTCGCCGCGCGAGGTGAAGCGCGGCCGCCTCGAGGCGGCGACCACGGTCATCTGGATGACGGGCACGTCACCATTCCTGGCGCGACATTGCCCCTCGCCCCTCTGACATCGACGGACGTGGCGCGGCGGGTCACCCGTCGTTCCGCAGGGTTCGGCCGGCGCTCCAGAGCTCGGATGCAAATCGATCTCGCTGATTCCTGCTCTGGGCGGGACATTCACCTACATGGCGCGAGCCGGCGGGGGGACGGGCCGAGTACGGTGGGGCGTGTGAGAAATCGCTCGCTCCTCGCCGTCCTCATCCTGCTCGCCGCCGGAACCGCACTGGCCAGCACCGCCATCCGGATGGACACCCCTGCCCTCACCGCCGCGGCCACCGACGTCGTCGATGGCAACGTCGTCTCCAGCGCCGCGGTCTGGACCGGAGACCATCGCCGCATCGTCACCCACGTCGTGGTGGAGGTGCGCGACGCCTGGAAGGGAACCGCCAGCGGCCGCATCACCGTGGTGCAGCCGGGCGGTGAGCTCGACGGAATTGGCCAGCACGTCTCGGGCGTCGCCCCGCTCGCCACCGGTGACCGGGTGGTCCTCTTCCTCGAGCGGACCGGCACGATGCACCGCGTGGTCGGCCTCGCCCAGGGTGTCTACCGGGTGGTCCCGGTCCAGGGCTCCGGCGAGCTGCGGGCCGTCCCGGCGGCGCTCGATGGGCTCGATCTCGTCACGCCGGCCGGACGGGCCCCGGACGGCCGCGCCCCGGTGGCGCTCTCGCAGCTCCGCGCGGCGGTCCAGGCGGTCCGATGAAGCTCCCGGTCGCGGCCCTCCTGTCCGGGCTCCTGCTCGGACAGTCCTCCATCACCTACGTCCGCACCAAGACCAACGACAACGCGCACTGCCTCCACTGGGCGGTGAACGCCGGCGCGCGGCGATCGCTCGCCTTCGTGCAGAGCACGACCGGAGATCCGACGCTCGGCGCGGGATCCTTCGACGCCGTGAGCCGTTCGGGGCAGACCTGGGAGTCGCAGCTGCAGGCCTGCGGCAGCCTCGACCTGGTCGAAGGCTCCCGTTCGAGCTCCCGCTTCGTCGGATACACCTCCGGCGGGAGCAACGAAAATCTCATACTCTTCCGCTCCCAGCTCTGCTCGGCGGTCGTGCCCCCCGGGGACTCCTGCCTGGCCGCGGGAACGTGCGGCAACGCCCACGACTGCTGGGACCACGACGCGAGCATCGTCGCCCTCACCACCACCAGCTACATCGTGAGCACCGGGGAGCTGGTGGACGCCGACGTGGAGGTGAACGCCGCCTCCCAGACGCCCACCATCGTCGATAGCCCGGTGTGCAGCCCGGGCGCGATCTCCACGAGCTGTGTCGCCAACGACGTGCAGAACGCGATGACGCACGAATTCGGGCACCTCCTCGGGCTCGCGCACTCACCCGACCCGGCGTCCACCATGTACGCGAGCGAGCCGCTGGGCGAGACGTCGAAGCGGGTGCTGGACTCGGGGAGCAAGCAGTTCGTCTGCGACGTTTATCCCAGCGGGCAGGCCTCGAAGGACTGCACCTCCTCTCCTTCGACCTCGAACGGCAGCTCGGGCTGCAGCAGCGCCGGCCCCATCCCGTGGGCTCCCGGCCTCTTGCTGGTGCTGCTCGCGCTCGGCCGCCGCCGTCCGGCCGGCACGCTGCCCCGGGAGGCCTGAGCGCAGGGATGCCACCCGTGACGAGCCTCGCGCTGCACCTCGCCGCGGGCCTGCTCCTCGCGCAGACCGATGCCGGGTACGTCCGCGAGCGGACCTCGGACGGGGATCACTGCCTGCGCTGGCCGGTGGCAGCCGGAGCGTCGTCGGAGGTCACCTTCGTCCAGAGCGCGGCCGGCGATTTCAAGCTCGGGGCGGGGCTGTTCGACGCCGTCTCTCGCTCCGAGGGGACCTGGGCCGCCCAGGCGAACGTCTGCAGCAGCCTCGCCCTGCGCGAAGGCGCGAACTCCGCCTCCCGGCTCACCGGCTACAACCGCTCCGGCCCCAACGAGAATCTCGTCCTGGTCCGCACCACCGACTGTGCCCAGGCCGTGCCGCTCAACGACCCCTGCAAGGCGAGCGATTCCTGCGACAACGCCTACGACTGCTGGGACCTCGGGCCGGGGATGCTCGCGGTCACGCTCCTCACCTACGACACGAGCGGCGCCATCCTCGACACCGACGTCGAGGTCAACGGGGTCAGTGCCCCGCTCAGCCTCGTCGACGCGCCGCCCTGCACCCCGGGGAACGTGACTCCGAGCTGCGTGGGCATCGACGTGCAGAACACCGTCACCCACGAGCTCGGGCACGCGCTCGGGCTGGACCACTCCCCCGATCCGGCGTCGACCATGTACGCGACGGCTCCCATCGGCGAGACGTCGAAGCGGATCCTCGATCCGGCGAGCAAGCAGTTCCTCTGCGACGTGTACCCGCCCCGTCTCGCCTCGAGGGACTGCTTTCTCCCCGACGGAGGCTCGGACTCCGGCGGCGGCACGGGCGGCGGTGGCGGAGGCGGCGGCCCGACGGGGGGAGGTGGGCCCGGGGGACCGGGAATCGCCCGGACCAGCTCGGGCTGCACGGCCATCGACGGCGCGTCCGCGCAGCCCTGGGCCCCGCTCACGGCGCTGCTGGCCGCGGTATGCGTGCTCCGGCGCCGCCGTCGAAGATGACGCCGGAGAACGCCGGATCCGGGAACCTGCGTCCCGGGGCCGGGACGTCCGACTACGCCCCCCGGGAGTGGCGCCCGGCGGTCGCGGGTGGCACGCGCCTCGCTTGACGCGCCCGGCAGGATGCATGACCTGAGACTCGCAGCCCGCTCGCTCGTCCGCGACCGGTGGACCTCCGCCCTCGCCATCCTCGCGCTCGGCCTGGCGCTCGGCGTGAACACCGGCCTGTTCTCCGCCCTCCACGCCGTGCTCCTCCGCGAGCTGCCCTTCGCCGGAGCGGACCGGGTGGGAACGGTGCTGACCGGGAGCTTCTCCGGCGACCGGACCTCGCCGGTCCTCTCCGGGGGCAACCTGGCCGATCTGCAGGGAACGGTGCACGCCTTCTCCGAGGTCGCCGGCTTCCGCACCCACGCCTTCAACGCCGGGCCGACCGGCAGCCCCGTGCGCCTCCCCGGGGCAGTGGCCTCCCCCCGCTTCTTCCGGGTCTTCCCCGTGCGGGTGCTCGCGGGGCGGACCTTCGACCCCGACCTCCCGGTGGGAACCCGGGAGGCGGTCCTCTCCGAGCGGCTCTGGCGGAGGATGTTCGGATCCGACCCCGGCGTCGTGGGCCGGACGATCTCCTTCAACGGCGAGTCGGTCCCGGTGGTGGGCGTGGTGGCAGCGGACTTCGCCGTGCCGCCGGAGTCCGAGGTGTGGCTCACCCCGCGCTTCTCCGTGCCGGACCACCCGCTGCGTCCGCTGGCGGACCAGTCCCGGGAGTACGGGAGCAACTACCTGGAGGTCGTGGCGCGCCTCGCCCCCGGCGCCTCCTTCTCCACCGCACAGGCGGAGCTCGACGCCTTCTCGCGCCGCCAGTCGGAGCTGCACCCCGTGGACAGCGGCCCCGATGGTCGCCTGCTCCTCGTTCCCTTCCGGGAGAACCTGGTCGGCTCGGTGCGGCCCACCCTGCTCCTCCTCTCCGCGGCCGCGCTCTTCACGCTCGTGCTCGCCTGCGCCAACGTGGCCGCCCTGTTGCTCGCGCGGGCCCTGCGCCGGAGGCACGGGTTCGCGATCCGGGTGGCGCTGGGCGCGACGCGAGTCCAGCTCCTCAAGATGACCTGTCTCGAGGGGCTGCTCCTCGCGATCGGTGGGGCGACGCTCGGGCTCGTCCTGTCGCGACTCATGCCGCCCCTCCTGCTGGCGCTCTGGCCGAGCCAGCTCACGGCGGAGATGCTCAACCCCTCGCTGGCGGTCCTCGGGTTCACCGCCCTGCTCGCGCTCGGCACCACGCTGGCGATCAGCGTCGCCCCGGCGCTGGGAGGTCCGGCGCACGCATCCGTCCTCCGAGCGCAGGACGCAGCGGCTGCCGGCGGACGTCGGGCCCGCGGTGCGCGGGAGCTGCTGGTGGCCGGGCAGATCGCCCTCACCCTCTTGCTGCTCGCTTCCGCCGGTCTGCTCGTGCGGAGCCTCGCCCAGCTCCACCGCGTCGCTCCCGGCTTCGAGGCGGCAGGCGTCACGACCGGAAGCCTCTGGGTTCCCCAGGTGCGCTACCCGGACGTCGAGCGACAGCACGCGTTCGTGCGCCGGGTGCTCGCCGCGCTCCGCGAGCGGCCGGAGGTCTCGGACGCCGCGTTCGCCTCCCGCGTCCCGATGGCCGGCGGGAACAGCGACCGCTCGGTCACGGTCCCTGGCCGGACCGACTCGGTGGACGCGGACTTCCGCCTGGTGACGGGCGACTACTTCCGGACGCTGCGCATCCCGCTCCGCGTCGGACGGACCTTCCTCGAGTCCGAGGAGCGGCCGGGGGCAGGGATCGCTGTGGTGAACGAGGAGTTCGTCCGCCGCTACCTCGGGGGCCGCGACCCGCTGGGGCTCGAGGTGCGTATCGACGAGAGCGCGCAGCCGCTCAGCATCGTGGGCGTCGTGGGCGACATCCGCTTCGTCGGGCTCGACCGGCCTCCCCGGCCCGAGCTCTACATCCCGCTCGGCTCCGAGGCATGGCCTCTCCTCAACGTCGTCGCCCGGAGCGCCGGCCCGTCGAGCGTGCTCCAGGCCGCGGTGCGCGACGCGGTGCGCGCCGCCGATCCGGAGCAGGCCTTCGGGAGACTGGCGGCGATGGGCGACCTCGTGGACAGGAGCCTCCAGGAGCGCACCCAGGCCATGCAGCTCCTCTCGCTGGTGGCGGCGCTGGCCCTGCTGCTCGCCCTCACCGGGATCTACGGAGTGGTCTCGCACGCCGTGGCGCAGCGGACGCGCGAGCTCGCGATCCGGATGGCGCTGGGAGCGACGGCGGCGCGCGTCCTCCGGGAGCTGGTGCTCGGGGCCATGCGCCCGGTGGGCCTGGGCCTCGTCGGGGGGCTCGTCGGCGCGGCCGCCATCACGCCGCTGCTCCGGCGCTTCCTCTTCGGGGTCGAGCCGCACGATCCACTCACCCTGGTCCTCACGGCGGCCGGGCTGTCGCTCGTCGCGCTCGCCGCCAACGCGCTCGCCGCGCGGAAGAGCAGCCGGGCCACCCCGGCGCTCGCGCTCCAGTCGGAGTAGGCCGCCGCCCGTCGCACTGCGGCGACGTCCGGCGAACGCGCGCTTCCGTTCCCTCGCCGGGCGCCGAAGGCGCCGAAGGTGCCCGGGCGCCGAAGGCGCCGAAGGTGCCAGACACCTTCAATGCCCGGCGCGCGTCGAGCCCGCTCGTCTGCAGTGTCCGATTCTGGGATTGGCCGTGCCGCGGCCGCCGTTTCGCGCGGCCTCGGATCGGCCATCGAAGGCGTCTGACACCTTTGAAACCATCGTGATTCCGGCAGACTGCGAGGAGGCCCAGGGCATGGCACGGGCCTCGCTATCGGTCCCGGACAACCGCCGTGGATATCCCTCGCGAAAGAGCTCGAAGCCTCCGCCCGGTCTACCTGGCCGGCGGTGCCACCCTGGTCGTGGCGCTGCTCGCCTTCGGGCTGACCCGCATCAAGCCGGCCGCCCCCGCGGTCGAGAAGAGCGGCGTGTGGGTCGACACCGTGCGCCGGGGCGCAATGCTCCGGGCGGTGAAGGGCCCCGGGACCCTGGTTCCGGAGCACATCCGGTGGATCACCGCCGACACCGCGGGCCGCGTCGAGCGCATCCATCTCCGCCCGGGCGCCCCGGTGAAGTCGGACACGCTCCTCGTCGAGCTCTCCAACCCCGACGTCATGCTCCAGTCGCTGGAGGCCGAGCGCCAGGTCTCCTCCTCCGAGGCCGATCTCCTCGCGCTCAAGAGCAACCTCGCCACCGACCGCCTGAAGCAGGAGTCGACGGTGGCCCAGCTGGAGACCGACGCCGCCGACGCGAAACGCCGCGCCGAGGCCGACAAGAAGCTCCACTCCAAGGCGATGCTCTCGGACATCGACACCGGCCTCAGCGGCGACCGGGCGAACGACCTCGACGAGCGGCTCAAGCTGGGCAAGGACCAGGTCCAGGTGCTCCAGAAGAGCCTCGCCGACCGGACCCGCGCGGTGACCGCGCAGCTGGAGAAGCTCAAGGCGGTGGCCCTCTTCCGGAAGCAGCTGGTGGACTCGATGAAGGTCCGCTCCGGCGACGACGGCATCCTCCAGGACCTTCCGCTCGAGCTCGGGCAGTGGGTCACGCCGGGCACGCTGCTCGCCAAGGTGGTGCAGCCGGGTGAGCTCAAGGCCGAGCTCCGGATCCCGGAGACCCAGGCCCGCGACGTCGCGCTCGGACAGAAGGTCGAGGTCGACACGCGCAACGGCATCGTCCCCGGCCACGTGCGCCGGGTGAACCCCGCCGCGTCGCAGGGGACGGTCCTCGTCGAGGTCGAGCTCGAGGGAGCGCTTCCCAAGGGCGCGCGCCCCGACCTCACCGTCGAGGGGACCATCGAGATCGAGAAGCTCCCCGACGTGCTCTTCGTGGGCCGTCCCGCGGGAGCGCAGCCGGAGAGCCAGGTGGAGCTGTACCGCCTGGCCCCGGGCAGTGACACCGCTCAGCGCACCCGCGTGACGCTCGGGCGGAGCAGCGTGAACACCATCGAAGTGAAGAGCGGGCTGTCGGAGGGTGACCGGGTGGTCCTCTCGGACATGTCCGCATGGGATGCCAGCGAGACCGTGAGGCTCCGATGAACGAAGCAGTCCAGGCAGTGACACCCCGAGACGCACGTCCCGCATCGGGACAGCGCCTGCTCCACCTCGAGGGAGTGACGAAGGTCTTCCTCACCGACGAGGTCGAGACCCACGCGCTGTCCAACGTGCACATGACGGTGCACCAGGGAGAGTGGGTGGCCATCGTGGGCCCCTCCGGCTCGGGCAAGACCACGCTCCTGGCCATCCTCGGGCTCCTCGACACGCCCAGCTCGGGCAACTACCTGCTCGACGGGCGGCCGGTGTCCGGGCTCAGCGCCTCGCAGCGCGCCTGGGTCCGGAATCGCCAGATCGGCTTCATCTTCCAGAGCTTCAACCTCATCGGCGACCTCACGGTCTTCGAGAACGTCGAGCTGCCCCTCACCTACCGGGGTATGCCCACGGCCGAGCGGAAGCGCCGGGTGGAGAACGCGCTCGAGCGGGTGGGCATGGCCCATCGCCGCAAGCACCTTCCCGGTCAGCTCTCCGGAGGTCAGCAGCAGCGCGTGGCGGTGGCGCGGGCGGTGGCCGGCGACCCGCTGCTCCTCCTCGCCGACGAGCCCACCGGAAACCTCGACTCCAAGAACGGCCAGGCGGTGATGGAGCTGCTGCGCGAGCTGCACGCCGGCGGCGCCACCCTCTGCATGGTCACCCACGACCTCGGCCACTCCAAGCTCGCCACCAGGTCGGTGAGCCTCTTCGACGGCCGCGTGGTCGAGGACGACACCGCGGGCGCGCTGGGGTGACGCCGTGGGCGGGGCCTCGCAAGAGCGCCGGGGTGCTCTGGCGCTGGTGCTGACCACCGTGCTCCTCGCGGCGGGCGTTCGCCTGTCCGAGGACCCCGCGGTGGCCGCCGCCGCACGAACGATCCGCACCCGGCCTCTCGAGCATGCCGCCGCTGCCGCGGGCTGGGCGGCGCAAGCGCTGTGGAGCACTCCCGCCCCCGAGCGGGTGGCGACGAGCTGCCGACACCAGGGGAGACGCTGGCAATGATCCGCATCCGGAACCTCGAGAAGGCCGTGCGCTCCGGAACCGGCTCGCTGTTCCTGCTCCGGAACATCAACCTCGCGGTGGAGAAGGGCGACTTCCTCACCCTGATGGGCCCCTCCGGCGCAGGGAAGAGCACCCTCCTCGCGGTGATGGGGATGCTCGACGCCGACTGGACCGGCGAGTTCGAGCTCGACGGTCAGCGCGTGGACCGGATGTCCGCCAAGGACCGTCAGGCGCTCGCCCGTCGCCACGTGGGGTTCGTCTTCCAG
>DASXGF010000689.1:0-4990 GCA_036489275.1 Myxococcaceae bacterium
TTCGAGGAGGCGGCGCGCGACATCCAGGGCGCGGACTTCCTCGCCCAGGGCACGCTTTACCCGGACGTCATCGAGTCGGTCTCCACCAAGGGACCGTCGGCCACCATCAAGAGCCACCACAACGTGGGCGGGCTTCCCGAGGTGATGAAGCTCAAGCTGGTGGAGCCGCTGCGCGAGCTCTTCAAGGACGAGGTCCGGGCGCTGGGCCGCGAGCTGGGGCTGCCCGAGCCCATGCTGATGCGGCACCCGTTCCCCGGGCCCGGGCTCGCCATCCGCGTGCTCGGAGAGGTGACCGAGGAGCGGCTGGACCTGGTGCGCCGGGCGGACGTCATCGTCCAGGAGGAGGTCCGCAATGCTGGCCTCTACGGCCAGGTGTGGCAGGCCTTCGCGGTCCTGCTGCCGGTCTCCAGCGTGGGGGTCATGGGCGACGAACGCACCTACGAGTCGACCGCGGTGGTCCGCGCGGTGACCAGCGTGGACGGGATGACCGCCGACTGGGCGCGGCTGCCGCACGAGCTGCTGGCCCGGGTCTCCGCCCGCATCACCAACGAGGTGCGAGGCATCAACCGCGTGGTCTACGACATCTCGAGCAAGCCGCCGGCGACCATCGAGTGGGAGTGAGGACTCCCCGGGCCGGGTAGCGCCCGGCCGAGCCGCGGTGCCATCGGAGTGAAACGGTGTCCGCGGGAACGTGAACGCCGGCTCGCCTGTTGTCCGGATTCACGGGAAGAGGGAACGGGTGCGCCTGAGGCTGTTCGCAGCGCTGTTGCTCGTCGGCGCGGGGTGCTCGCATGCGCCGCCGCCGACCGAGGCCACGAAGCACGAGCGGCACGACGACTGGGTCGCCGCCCTGAAATCGGACCTGGAGCGAATTGCGCCGAACGACGGCTTCGAGGGTCGGGTGCGGGTGATGCACGCCGGGACCGCGGAGATCGATCGGACCTTCGGGACCGCCACCTGCTTGCCGCTGGGCGTCGGGCGGAGGCTCCTCGCCGCGATCGCGGTGGGCGTGCTCGTCGACGAAGGAAAGCTTGGCTGGGATGACCGGCTCGAGCGGCGTCTCCCGTCGACCGCCGGAACGTCCTTCGCGCCCATCAGCGTGGCGAATCTGCTGACCCAGTCGGCGGGGCTCGCGCTCGATTCCGGGGGCTCGAGCGGCCTCGGCCTCGACGGCCGGATCGACCTGGCCGCGAAGAGTCCGCTGCGTGCCGCGCCGGGAACGCTGGTCGATCCGGCGGATGATCGCCCCTGGGTCCTGGTGGAGCGGCTGGTCGCCCAGGTCTCGGGTGAGCCCTTCGAGGCCTTCGCCGAGCACCGCATCGCCTCGCCCGCGGGCATGACCGGCACCTCTCTCAGGCCCGGTGCGTCGTGTCCCGAGGCGCCCGGAGGCACGACCACCCTCGAGGACCAGTTCCGCCTCATCGAGGCGCTCCGGGCGGGCAAGGTGGTGTCGCCTCGCATCGGCAAGGAGCTGTGGGAGCCCCGGCTTCCGCTCTCGCCCGGCTCGGACATGGCCTACGGCGTCCTCGTCCGGAGCAACGGCGAGCAGCGGGCGGTCGGCCTGAGCGCCGAGGGCAACGCGCCCGCCTACGAGCTGTGGCTCGATCCGGCGGGGGCCGATGCCCTCGTGCTGCTGGGACGAACCCCGGCGAAGACCGCCCGGGGCGTCCGCACCGCGCTCGGCGAGTTCTACGCCCTGCCTCCAGGCCCGCCACACTCCAGCACCCCCGCGCGACGTCCCCCATCGCGCTGAGGGAGCAGGTGGAGCGTCAGCTGCCCTTGGCCTTGGGGGCGGGGATCACCGCCTGGCACGCCTGGCTCAGCTCCGAGGTGTGCTGACGGAGGCAGGCGACGATGCGACGACCGCCGGGCTCCACGTTGGAGCAGAAGGTGGCCACGTCGTCCTTGCAGGCTTCGCGAGCGGCCTCGAACTTCTGGCGGGCCTGGTCGATGCGCGCCTTGCACTCGGTGGAGACCTGGTCGGCGTTCTGCTGGAGACAGGCGTGCACGGCCTGGCGGCCCTGCGCGTTGGGACACAGGCGAGCGACGTCGGCTGCGCACGGACGGGCGGGCGGCGAGCTGGAGGGAGCCTGCTGGGCCAGCGCCGCGGAGGCGCCGAGGGTGATGACGGCGAGGAGGATTCTGGGAAGGGGGACGTGACGACGCATCGCGGAAACGCTCCGTGGAAACGGGTTCGTCCGCTTCACACACCGGAGGCCATCGGGAGGATAAGGTGCCCTACCGCACCCCGGCGTCGGCCCGGGTCTTGACCCCCGCATCGGGCACGGCGCTGGGCAGCTCCTCGACCAGCCAGTGTCCGCCGAGGCGACTCACCCGGAGCAGAAGGTACTCCGGCGACTGGCCGGAGATGCCGAGCTCGGCGCGGACCCCGGCGACGTCGGGACGGTCGAACCGCACGTCGCGCACGACGATGCTGCCGAATGGAGCGGCACCGCCCACGGTCTGCAGCAGTCCCCAACAGCTCGAGGCGGGCTCGACCTGCGCACCGGCGCGGGTCAGGGCCTCCATCTCGCTCTTGGGAGGATCCGCGACGTCGTCCCCGATGCCCACGCAGACCAGCGGACGCGCCACCGTGCCCGCGTCGACCACCGGCGCCCGTAGCCGGTTGAGGAGCGCGCGAAAGACCTCGATGCGGACCCCGGACACCCGCGCGATCTCCGCCGGCGGCGGGTTGAACGTGACCAGGAAGGTGTAGGGCACCAGCACCGGACGGCCCCGGTAGGTCACCGGCGTGTATCGCCGCAGCTCGAGGTAGCTCTCGATGGAGTCGTCGAAGGGAGGGCCGCGCGGATCGAGCACGTGGCAGGCCTCGACCACCCCGGTCTCGCGAAGAATGCAGCGCACCGGCACCGGCCGGCGATCGGCGAGCAGCGCGCCGATGTCGTCGGAGTCGAGGCCCGGGAGGTTCTGCACCGACACGGTGACCGACTCCGCGATGCAGGCGTCGATCTCTGCGTCGGCGCAGGTGGGCTTCAGCCGGGTCCCCGCTCCGGTCGGCACGCCCGGGCTGGTGAACGCGCAGGCGGCGAGGAGCGCGAGCGCCGAGCAGAAGAGGAGGGTGGGCCGTGAATGCATGTCCGTGGCACAGCTTGGACCAGAGACGGGCAAGGACGGAAGCGGACGCGGCGTCCGCGCGGGAGGACGTCGGTCGCGAGCCCGCCGCCCGGTGGCCCGTCGCTCGTTCGAGCGGCCGGAAGGTCCACGACGCTCGATGCTCGCCCGCGCCGGGCGGGGCCGAGCTGCTCTGCCGGGAACCGGTAACCCAGCACCGCGTCCGGTGACGCCGGTCCCGGAATTCCTCGACACCCGGGCAGCGCAACGCCGAGACTCCGCGGCTTCATGGACACTCTCTCACGTCGGACCCTGCTCGGCGCGGCGCTCGGAACGGCCGCCGCCGGCACCTGGCCTCGGCTCGCGCTCGGAGCCGCACCTTCCGGACCGCTCGCCGCGGAGATCGCCCGCCGGCACGACGAGAACGTGCAGCGGCTCCAGGCGTGGATCCGTGAGCCGTGCATCGCCGCCGAGGGGAAGGGCTTTGACAGCGGCGTGCCATTCTTCATGCAGATGCTCCGGGACGCCGGCTTCCAGAAGGTGGAGCAGGTGCCGACGTCGGGGAAGCCGGGCATCTTCGCGACACTCGACGCCGGCGCCCGGAAGACGCTCGGGCTCTACTTCATGTACGACGTGAAGCAGGCCGATCCCGCCGAGTGGTCGTCGCCGCCGTTCGAGGGCCGGGTGGTGGACAAGCCGGGGTTCGGCAAGGCCGTCGTCGGCCGAGGCGCGGTGAACCAGAAGGGTCCCGAGGCCAGCTTCCTCTCGGCGCTGCACGCCTACCGCGTGGCGAAGCGGAAGCTCCCGGTCAACCTGGTCCTGGTCGCCGAGGGTGAGGAGGAGATCGGCTCACCCCACTTCGGTGAAGTGGTTCGCCGTCCGGACATCGCCACCGCGCTGTCGAAGTCGATCGGCATCTTCATGCCCAGCGCGGCGCAGGACCCCGACGGAGAGGTGACCATCAGCCTCGGGGCCAAGGGGGTCATCGAGCTCGAGATGGTGGCCAGCGGCGCGAAGTGGGGGCGCGGGCCGTCGAAGGACGTCCACAGCGCCAACCGGGCCCGCCTCGACAGCCCCGCCTTCCACCTGGTCCAGGCCCTGGCCACGCTGGTGACCCCGGACGGCGCCGAGCCAGCCATCGACGGCTTCGCGGACAAGGCGCGTCCGCCGTCGAAGGCGGAGCTGGACATGATCCACCGCGCCGCCGCGCGAATGAACGAGGCGAAGGCGAAGGAGCTCCTCGGGGCGAAGCGGTGGATCCACGACGAGGACTGGGAGCGCTCCCTCATCCGCTTCTGCAGCCGGCCCACGGTGAACATCGAGGGGCTGGTCGGCGGATACACCGGGCCCGGAGGGAAGACGATGCTCCCCACCCGCGCGGTGGCGAAGCTCGACCTCCGGCTGGTTCCGGACATGACCGCCGACGCGGCGCTCGCGGCGCTCAAGGCCCACCTCCAGAAGCGTGGCTACGGCGACATCGAGGTCAACATGAGCGGCGGCTACGACCCCACCTCCACGCCGGCCGACTCCGAATTCGTGAAGACGCTGGACCGGGCGTACCGTAGCGTCGGCCTCGACCCGCTGCTCTGGCCGCGGAACGCGGGCTCGTGGCCGGGATACCTCTTCACCGGAAAGCCGCTCGCACTGCCGGCGGGGCACTACGGGCTGGGGCACGGCTCCGGCGCGCACGCCCCGGACGAGTACCTCGTCGTCGAGTCCAGCAACCCGAAGGTCGCCGGCCTCGACGGGGCGGTGAACGGATACGTGACCTACCTCGAGACGCTGGCCGGCTGACCAGCGCGGCGGTGGTCAGTGGCTGCGCTGGAGGAGCGCGTCCAGCTCTTTCCGGCTGGCGAGGACCTTCGAGATGAGGCCGAGGTCGATGGCCGCCGGTGGGTCGATCCACCGGTCGCGCTCC
>DASXGF010000533.1:0-1598 GCA_036489275.1 Myxococcaceae bacterium
GGGCCGGGCCGCGCGCCGACCGCCGCGACCGGGAGCGCGAGGAAGACGAAGGCGCTCGCGAGAACCCCGCCCATCACGAGGAAGAAGCGGCGGAAGAGCCCGGTCCGCACCCGATCGGAGAGGGCGCCCATCAGCGGCTCGAGCAGCCCGCCGGCGACCCCTTCCACCGTCAGGAGAACCGTCGCGAGCCAGGCGTCGAAGCCGGCGCGGACGAGCAGGTCGACCAGCCAGAGGTTGTAGGCAACCCAGGCGATGCTGACCGCGGCGTGCAGGCCGGCCAGGCCGAGCACCGGTCCCCAGCGCGCGGCCGCCGTCTCCGCGCGCGCGACACTCAGGCGCCGATCTCCACCCGCACCAGCTCCCGCCCGACCAGGAACTGATCGCCATGCTCGACGAAGGTGGGCGCGCCGATGCGGAGGAAGGTGCCGTTGGAGCTGCCCACGTCCTTCACCGTGAGTCGCTCTCCCCGGGCGTTGAGCACCGCGTGCCGGCCGGAGACGAACCCATCGCCGGGGAAGGTGATGTCGCCCACCTCGCGGCCCAGGAGGTTCTCCCCCTCCCGGAGGCAGAAGGCCGCGCCACGCATGCCGCCCTCGAGGAGCTGGACCATCCGCAGCTTGAACCCCGGGTCGGCCGATCCCCAGGCGATGGTCCCGCCGTCACCCGGCGTGACCGGGGGAATGGCCTCCAGCAGGAGGCGCTGTCGCCCGAGGCGGAGCTCGCCCCCCACCGGGAGCTCGCGCTCGTTCTTCAGCCGGGCGAAGACGCCGTTGCCCCCGCCGAGGTCCTCGATCGCGAGCCGCTGCCCGGAGAAGAAGAAGCGCGCCTGCACCGGGGCGATGAACGGGTCGTCGGGCAAGGTGAGGTCGGCGCGGGTTCCGCACGTCAGCGTCTCACCTGCCATCGGGACGGACATCTCGGGGCCGCCGTCCGCGCGAACCACGCGGAAGCTGACCTGAGGCCGGGCGGCGCTCGGGGGCCCCATCACCATCGTCCCCCCGGCCAGCGGGGCTCCGCAGCGGGTGCAGCGATCTTCCTCATCGGGATTGGGCGCATCGCAGCGAGGGCAGAAGGCCATCCGGAAGCGTTGGGCACTGGCAGCGTACCATGCAGCCTTGCGGCGCTGCCCGAGGAGTGGGAGCGTCGGCTTCTGGTCGTGAACTGCCCTTCCTGTTCCACCGAGACCTCTCCCCACGCCCAGTTCTGCGGGGCCTGCGGGAACGCGCTGCCTCGGGAAGCGGAAGGCGACCCCTACCTGGGACAGGTGGTGGCCCGGAAGTACCGGGTGGAGAAGCTGCTCGGCGAGGGCGGCATGGGCCGGGTCTACCGCGCCAACCAGCTGGTGCTGGAGAAGCCGGTGGTGCTCAAGCTGCTCCATCCCACTCTCCAGCGTGACGCGCGGACCGTCGCTCGCTTCCAGAGGGAGGCCAAGGCGGCGAGCCGGCTGAACCACCCCAACTCCATCGACGTGCTCGACTTCGGCCAGACCGAGGACGGCGCGCTCTTCATCGCCATGGAGTTCGTGGACGGCCGCGACCTCCACCAGGTCCTCACCGACGACTGGCCGCTGCCCGAGCCGAGGGTGATCCGCATCGTCA
>DASXGF010000709.1:0-16012 GCA_036489275.1 Myxococcaceae bacterium
CGTCGTCCCAGGCCACCAGGCCCGTCCCCGACGGGCGGTCGGCGTGGGACTCGACGCGATCGGCGAGCTCCTCCGGCCTCAGCGCGGTGTCCACGAGGTCGCGCGTCCGCACCCGCCACACCGCGCCGCCGTTGAGCGCCGCGAGGTAGAGGAAGTTCCCGGCCGGGTCGAGCGACAGCTGGCTCACGGCGAGGCGCAGCTTCTCCACCGTGCCATCGAGCTCACGGTGGGCGACCGCCCGGCGGTCCACCGAGATGGGCTGTGCGTCCGGCTCCAGCGCCGGATGGTCCTCGAGGAGGCGCCGCGTCTCGCCGGTCTCCAGCGAGATCACGAGCAGGGCCGGGTGCGAGTCACCGGTCCAGTCGGCGCGCGAGCGGTCCGCCACGTAGGCAACCTTGTGCGGCCGGTCCACCGCAAGTGCACAGAGCCAGGTGTTGCTCCCCAGGGCCGAACCCGGGATCCGCAGGGCCCGCAACTGCCGCTCGTCAACCGTGTTCCAGCCGATGAGCCGCGGAGGCTTTCCCTCGCCGCCGGCGTCGAGGATCCACAGGCCGCCCGCGCCGTCGGAGTCGAGCGCCGTCACCGCGGTGAACCCGCGGCTCAGGACCCCGCTCGGATACGGCGGGCGACGTCCACCAGGAAGGAGCTCCAGGAGCTTGAACTCAGGATTGCCGAGCGGATGGAGCGCGACGAACAACCGCGAGCCGACGAGGGCGATCGCCCCGGGTCGCTGGGGCAGCTCGGCCACGGTCTCCAGCGCGGGAGCGGGCGGAGAGGCGGCGAGCAGCGAGAGCAGTGCGAGGATCGGCGACACGCGTCCCCTGAAGCCGGGGCACGCGTCTCTACCGCGCCCTCGCCCCTTCGCGCCACCTCGCGGCAGCTGCACCTCGGGGGCGTGGTGAATGTTTCTTGAGTCGGTCACGTGTGAAGGCCCGGCCGGTGCTCGACCGGCTGACCTCGGAATGGAGGGATGCTCGCCGTGAACTCACGAGTCCTCCGGAGTGCTGCGCTGGCGCTGGTGCTCGCCGGTTGCTCCAGCCAGCCCTCCGCCCCCGCGAAGCCACTGGTGCTCTCCCCCGACGCGGTTCGCCTCGCGGCCCAGGCGACCTTCGGGCCGACCGCGGCGGTGGTCGGCGACATCCAGCAACGCGGCGCGGCGGCGTGGATCGACGCGCAGCTTCAGCTCCCGCCCACGGACCTCGGCTCGTACCCGGTCATCGCGGATGACGTGAACGCGGTCTGCCCCACCGGCTCGCCGGCGAGCTGCTACCGCGACAACTTCACCCCGTTTCTCTCCGAGGCAGCGTTCTTCCGCAACGCCATCTCCGGAGCCGACCAGCTGCGCCAGCGAGTGGCCTTCGCGCTCTCGCAGGTCGTCGTCGTCTCCGGCGCGGAGGTTCGCCCGAACTACGGCATCGCCGAATACGAGAAGCTCCTCCTGCGCGACGCCTTCGGCACCTACCGGCAGCTCCTGGAGGACGTCACCCTCAGCCCGGCCATGGGGCGGTACCTGAACATGGTCAACAACGACAAGCCGAACCTGCCCCGCGGCACCGAGCCCAACGAGAACTACGCCCGCGAGGTGATGCAGCTGTTCTCCATCGGCCTGGTGCAGCTGCGTCCGGACGGCTCGACGGTGACCGATTCCTCCGGAGCGCCCGTCCCGACCTATGACCAGAACGCGGTCATCGGGCTGGCGCACGTCCTCACCGGGTGGACCTATCCGCTGCAGGCCGGCGCCACCCAGCGGACGCACAATCCGCCCTACTACCTGGGCTCGATGGTCGTGGTGCCGTCGAACCACGACACCGCGGCCAAGACCATCCTCGGGGGCACGCAGATCCCCGCCGGCCAGACGCCGGCGGCCGACCTCGCGCAGGCCCTCGACACCATCGCCGGACATCCCAACGTCGGCCCGTTCATCGGGAAGCAGCTCATCCAGGCCCTGGTCACCGCCAACCCCAACCCGGAGTACGTCGGGCGAATCTCGGCGGTCTGGGCCGACGACGGCCACGGCGTCCGGGGAAACCTCGGCGCGGTGGTGCGCGCCATCCTGCTCGACCCCGAGGCCCGCGGTGACGTGAAGGCCGACCCGAGCTACGGGCGGGTGAAGGACCCGGTGCTGCTCCTCACCGGCCCGGCCCGCGCGCTCGGGGTGACGACCGACGGCGTGTACTTCGCGAGGGCGAGCGCGTCGCTCGAGCAGCCGCCCTACCTCTCGCCGACCGTGTTCAACTTCTATCCGCCGGACTACACGCCGGAGTCCAAACTGGTGTCCCCGGCGTCCGCGCTGCTCGACTCGGCCTCGGTCTTCAACCGGGCCAACGTCTTCGTCCAGCTGCTGTTCTCGCCGCCCGGCCCGGACAAGACGGTCACCGGAGCGACCGGGACGCAGATCACGCTCGGCGACCTCGCGCCCTTCGGCAACGACTCCGGGGCGCTCGTGGACTCCATCGACGCGCTCCTCTTCCACGGCACGCTGTCCGCCGCGCAGCGCCTGGCCGTGCTCGACGCGGTGAACGCGCAGCCGTCCGGACCGTCATGGGTTCGCGCGGCGGCCTACGCCGTCCTCACCTCGCCGCACTACCAGGTGGAGCGCTGACCATGCGGATCTCTCGACGGGACGTTCTCTCCGGGCTGTCGATGATCGGCCTCTCCGCCGGGCTCCTCGGTGGCCGCCGGACCGCTCGCGCGGCGAACGACGACTACCGCGCGCTGGTCTGCGTCTTCCTCTTCGGCGGCAACGATGGGAACAACATGGTCGTCCCGGTCGACGCGAGGTACGCGGACTACGCTGCGGCCCGGCGGCAGTTGACGGACGGCGGGCTCGCGCTCGCGATGGACCAGCTCCTTCCACTCGCCCCGGCGAGCGGGCCCGCGCAGTTCGGGTTCCATCCCTCCATGCCCGAGCTCCAGCAACTGTGGAACCAGGGATCGCTGGCGGTGCTGTTCAACGTCGGGACGCTGGTCGCTCCGACGAGCAAGGCGGACGACTCCGCGGGCCGGGTCCCTCGCCCCGAGAGCCTGATGTCGCACCAGGACCAGCAGAATCAGTGGCAGACCTCGCTGCCCGACCGTCCTTCGCGCACCGGCTGGGGCGGGCGCCTGGCGGATCAGCTCCCGTCGGCGCCGCTGCCTCCGCTGGTCTCGGTGGCGGGGAACGTGCTCTTCGCCCTGGGCGCGAGCTCGCATCCGCTGGCGGTCCCCGGGGCCGGAGGCCCGACGTTCGGCCTCTCCGGCTTCAACTCCTCGGCGGGAAGCCGGGCGCTCGTCACCGCGATGGACGTTCTCCGGGGGCTGGACCTGGACAACGCGCTCATCCAGTCCGTCGCCGGGGAGACGGCGGCCGCCTTCGCCGCCTCCGGCATGCTCTCCCCTGTGCTCTCCGGAACGGGTTCGACGACGGATGCCCTCTTCGAGAGCCAGCCGTCGGTCCTGGGGAACCAGCTGCTCCAGGTCGCCCGCATCATCGAGGCTCGCAGCGTGCTCGGCGCGACCCGGCAGATCTTCTTCGTCGCGATCGGCGGCTTCGACACCCACAACGATCAGCTCGACCGCCAGGGGCCGCTGCTGGCCGAGGTGTCGTCGTCGCTCTCCGCCTTCCACGCGGCCACGGTGCAGCTGGGGGTGGCGTCCCAGGTGACGACCTTCACCCTCTCGGACTTCGGGCGCACGCTCGCGCCGGCCTCCGGCGGCGGCTCCGACCACGCCTGGGGCAACCACCACCTCGTGCTCGGGGGAGCGGTGCAGGGCCGGCAGACCTACGGCACCTTCCCCACGCTTGCGCTCGGAGGTCCGGACGACTTCACCGCCCAGGGCAGGTGGCTCCCCACCACCTCCACGGACCAGTACGCGGCGACGCTCGCTCGCTGGTTCGGCGTGGCGCCGGGCGATCTCACTGCCGTTCTGCCGAACCTCGGACGCTTTGCTTCCGCCGACCTTGGATTTCTCGGCTGACCCTCGGCCCGCCACCTTGCGGTTGTTGCAACGACCGCGCATCCTTCGTGTCTGGGGGACAGCGGTATGCGGTGGAGCGAGCTCGGCGCGATGCAGTTCCTGGGGCAGATCGACCTGTCCGGGCAGCCCGTCGAGCTCTTCCGGGCGCTCGACGGCACCCTCTACCAGGTGCGGCGGTACCGCGGTGTGTACCGCGAGGTTCGCCCGGGCGAGCGGCTGGGTGACTTCGAGCGCTGGGACCTGCTGATGCCCGATCCGTTCGGGGTCAGCACCGGGACCTGAGCCGGCGCTCAGCTCCGCGCCACGAGGTCGCGATGCCAGGCGAGGTGGTCGACCACCCGCGGGCTTCCGCCCTCGCGCTTCTGCAAGAGCACCTGGGCCACGGTGGTGCGCCCGAGCTTGAAGGTGACGGCCGTCGAGGCGAGGTACAGCCGCCAGGCGCGGGCCCGGCGCTTGCCCACGAGCTGCACCACCTCGGGGAAGCGCCGCTCGAGCCGCCCCAGCCACTCCTGGAGCGTCCGCACGTAGAACGGGCGGAATGCCTCGACGTCCAGCACCTCGAACCCGGAGCGCTGCGCGGCGGCGATGACCAGGTCGAGCGGCGGCAGATCGCTGTCCGGGAAGATCTCGTGCTGGATGAACCCACCGTGGGTCCGTGTCAGCCAGGGAATGGTCTTGAGCGCCGTGCCGGTCTCGGCGATGGCGTGGTTGAGCAGGAGGCCGCCCGGGACGAGGTGCCGGACCAGCGAGGCGAAATACACGTCCAGATGTTCGCGGCCCACGTGCTCCATCATCCCGACCGAGGCCATGGCGTCCCACCGCTCCTCCGCCGGAAGCAGCCGGTAGTCCTGGTGGCGGAGGTCGGGCGCCGTGCCGGAGGGGAGCACCGAGCGCATTCGCTCGCGCGCGACCTCGAGCTGTGCGTCGCTGAGGCTGATGCCGGTGGCGCGGACGCCGTGCATCCTGGTCGCGTGGGCGATCAGCGCGCCCCAGCCGCAGCCGACGTCGAGGAAGCGCTGTCCGGAACGGAGCTCCAGCTTTCGGCAGATGAGCTCGAGCTTCGCCGCCTGCGCGAGATCCAGCCGATCCGCGCCGTGCGTCCAGTAGGCGCAGGAGTAGACCATCTGCTCGTCGAGGAAGAGCCGGTAGAAGTCGTTGCCCACGTCGTAGTGGCCGCGGACGACCGCATCGTCCCGGGCGATGGTGTGGCGGGAAGCGGCGCGCAGTAGCCCCCCCGCGCGTGCTCCGACCTCGGCTACGAGGCCGGCGGCGAGCGCGGTGGCGGGAAGCGTCTCGGGACCGGGCCAGCTCGAGACGCGCTCGATGAAGTCGACCAGGTCACCCTCGATGTCGAGGTCCCCCTGGAGGAATGCTTCGGCGATCTTCTCCTCGGTGGGCGGGCTGAAGGCGGACGCGCCTTGCTCGTGTGCCACCACGAGGACCGGCACCCCGGGGGCGGGGGTCGGCGAGAGCTGCGTTCCGTCCCAGAGCCGCACCCCGAAGGGGCGATTGCTCCCCGACAGCACGGTCTCCAGCAGCGAACGGCCGTCCATTCCGTCCTCCTCTCCAGAGTGGCTTGCGCTGGAGGAAAGTCCAGGTCAAGTCCAACTGGATCGCGTCTCCGTCCGGCGCTCGCTGCGCGATGAATCGGAGCGTCCGGACGTCCGTCTCTGCACGCGATGCGAGCGTACTCAGTCCCCCTGCTGGCGATCCTTCTGTCCTCCGGTTGCGTCGTCCACGAGACGCGTCCCACTCCTCCGCCGATGTCCGACGCCGAGGCGGTACAGCGTGGTGAAACCTGGTGCTCGAGTCATGGTTACGGATGCCGGCCTCGGCACGTGGGCCGGCGCGACGACGTCGTCGAGGTGGTCTTCGACGCGCAAGGTCACGGGGCTCAGGGCCCGCTCCGCCTCGAGTTCGGCACCTGGGACCGACGCCTGGTGCGCGTCGAGGTTCCGGCGGCGCCGCCTGCCGGTCCGAGGCCCGCCGAGCAGAGCGAGGTCGTTCAGGCAGGTGATGCCTGGTGTCGTTCTCGCGGGTACGTCTGCGTGCTGCAGGACGCGCACGTCGAGGGCCAGGCCCGCTGGGTGCTGCGCTACCGGGTCGAGGGAGGCGCGCGGGGCGAGGTCGGGCTGACGTACGACGCGTTCAGCCGGGCGCTGCTCGGCGTCCGTGAGAACGTTCACGGCTGAGATGGCAGCCGGCTGATTTCGTTGCGCGGTCGACGGCGGGGCCGCTACCGGGGTGGTCCCAACCCGAGGAGCGCCGACCCGTGATCGACCTCTACTACTGGACGACGCCGAACGGTCACAAGATCACCATCGCCCTCGAGGAGCTCGGGGTTTCGTACCGCATTCGCCCGGTGAACATCGGCAAGGGCGAGCAGTTCGAGCCGGCGTTCCTCCAGATCTCGCCGAACAACCGGATCCCGGCGATCGTCGATGACGCTCCGCCGGACGGGAAGGGACCTCTCTCGATCTTCGAGTCGGGAGCGATCCTCACCTACCTCGCGGAGAAGACCGGCCGCCTGCTGCCCACCGACGCACGCGGGAAGTTCGAGGTCCTCCAGTGGCTCTTCTGGCAGGTGGGAGGGCTGGGGCCGATGGCCGGGCAGAACCACCACTTCGTGCAGTACGCGCCGGAGAAAATTCCCTACGCCGTCGACCGCTACGTGCGGGAGACCGCGCGACTGTACAAGGTGATGAACACCCGGCTCGCGGACCGGCCCTACCTCGCCGGCGACTACTCGATCGCCGACATCGCCAGCTACCCCTGGGTGGTGCCCCACCAGAAGCAGGGGATGAACCTGGACGACTTCCCCAACGTGAAGCGCTGGTTCGCCACGATCGCGCAGCGCCCGGCGGTCGCACGGGCGTACGCGGTGGCGAAGGAGATCCAGGCCCACCCCTTCGACGACGCGGCGAAGAAGATCCTCTTCGGCCACGGCGGCGCCGCTCAGAACCGGTAGGCGATCCCGAAGAGGAGGTAGAGGGTGAAGAACGTGTTCCGGGTCTGGCTCCCGGTGCCGATGGTGGGTCCCATCTTCAGGCGCGCGGTGAGCGCGAGATCGTGCTGCACCAGGTACTCCACCCCACCGCCGAAGAGGATGGGGATGAAGCCCACCACCGGTGAGGGGCTGAAGGTGACCCAGAACGGCAGGTCGAAGCTGGCGTTGGCCCGGAAGAGCGAATTGATGGGGAACCCGAACTCGAGCCCCACCGGGAAGGTCACCCCCACCACCGTGGTGTTGCTCGGGAAGTAGAGCAGCAGCCCTGGATCGAAGCGGAGCGCGAGGTCGAACTTCGGTTTGCGGACCAGCTGGGCGCGCAGGGTGAACTGGAACTTCAGCCCCAGCACACCGGTGTCGGTGATGCCTTCCTCGCCGTAGTTGAAGGTGAAGCGCCCGCCCAGGTCGACGGTCGGGCTGACCCCGTAGGCCAGATCGGCCGAGATGCCCGGCCAGCCGAACTGGCCCCAGATCATTCCCCCGCCCACCCCCAGCGTCTGGCCCGACATGGCGGACCAGCCCTCTGCTCGCGCGCTCCCCGCGACCAGCCCCACCAGCAGCGCCATCCAGACGACGAGTCTCCGCACGCCTTCCTCCTTGGATGTTCCGGCCCGGCCTGCTTCGTTTCGCACGCCGGCCTGATGTGGGTTCCAGAGGGGACCGGGTGGGCCCGACGGCGCGCCACGACCGCCGCGGAAACTTCCACCACGGCGAGGTGGCGCCCGAGGTGCGTGCTCGGTACAGTCCGGCGCACACCCTCAGGACTCCGGTCGGGAGCCACTCCGATGACTGCTTCGCGCGCCGTGCTGGCTTGTTCTCTCCTCCTCGCGGCTCGCGGATGGACGGCCGAGCCGCCGCTGAGGGTGAGCATGATCCCCACGACTGACCCGTCGAAGATGCTCCGCGACGCGGAGCCGCTCGTGGCCCGCCTGGAGAAGGCGACCGGACGGAAGGTCACTCTCACCATCCCCCAGAACTACGCCGCGGTGGTGGAGGCGCTGGTCCAGGGGCAGGTCGACGTCGCGCACTTGGGCGGATTCACCTTCGTCCAGGCGAACAAGCGCGCCGGCGCCGTTCCGCTCGTGCAGCGCGACCGCGATCGCGAGTTCCACTCGAAGTTCATCACTGCACGCGACGACGTGCGGACCCTTGCCGATCTGAAGGGCAAGAAGTTCGCCTTCGGAGACGTGAACTCGACCTCGGGGCACCTCATGCCCGCCTACTTCATGCGGAAGGAAGGCGCGGACCCGTCCCTGGTGGACGGTGCGATCTACACCGGCGGGCACGACGCGACGGCGCTGGCGGTGGCCGAGCGCCGGGTGGACGCCGGGGCGCTCGACGAGGCGGTGTGGGATCGCCTCACCCGGGAGGGGAAGGTCGATCCGGCGAAGGTGCGCGTCTTCTGGACCACCCCGCCATTCGTCGACTACGTGTGGGCGGCGCGGAAGGACCTCGACCGGGCGATCGCGAAGAAGGTCGCGGATGCGTTCCTTTCTCTGGATCCGAGCAAGCCCGACGACAAGCCCATCCTCGACCTTCTCTCGGCGAAGGGCCGCTACGTGGCGGTCGACGCTGCGGCGTATGCCCCGCTCCGGGAGGCGGCGGTGCGAGAGGGACTTCTGAAGTGACCTTCTCGCTCCACGACGTCCGTCGCTCGTTCGACGGCCGTGCGGGGCGAGTCGCGGCGCTGGACGGCGTATCCCTGGAGGTCGCGCCCGGTGAGCGACTGGTGGTGCTCGGGCCCTCGGGTGCCGGGAAGACGACGCTCTTCGGGTTGCTCAACACCACCTTGCGCCCATCCGAGGGGACGGTGCGCTTCGAGGGGCACGAGGTGATGGGACTCTCGCCGCGGCAGCTGCGGGCGGTGCGGCGGCGCATCGGGACGGTGTTCCAGCAGCCGCGGCTGGTGCCGTCCCTGACGGTGCGGCAGAACGCTCTGCTGGGACGGGTGGGTCACTGGTCGCTGGCGGAGGCGGTGCGTGCCTGGACGCGGCCCTCGGCAGCGGAGCTGGCCCGGGTGGATGCGGCGCTCGAGGCCGTCGCGCTCTCGCACCGGGCCGCGGCGCGAGGCGACGAGCTGTCGGGCGGCGAGCAGCAGCGCGTGGCCATCGCCCGGGTGCTGGTGCAGGAACCGACGGCGGTGCTCGCGGACGAGCCCCTCGCGTCGCTCGACCCGGCGCTGCGCGAAAGCATGGGCGAGCTCCTCCTCGGGGTCGCCGCGCGCGGACGGACCCTGGTGGCGGTGATGCACGACGTGGACTTCGCGCTGCGGCACTTCCCTCGTGTCGTGGGGCTCGGAGCCGGTCGGGTTCTCTTCGATCTGCCCGCGTCGCAGGTGACGCCCGAGGCGCTGGAGATGCTCTACCCGCGGTCCTCGCCGGGGCGAGCTGCGGGGCCGGAGAGGGAGCGGACCGATGCCGTCGCCTGCGCGCGCTGAGCCCGGGCGTGCGGCGCGCTGCCGCGCGATGCGACCTCGTCGCTCGAGGACGCACCGGTGAGCGCGATACTCACCTCGCGCCGGCTGCAGCTGGTGCTCGTCGCAGCGTTCCTTGCCTGGAGCGTCGTCGCGTCGGAGGTTTCCCCCGCGGCGCTGGTCGCGCCGGGTGCGCTGGAGGGGTTGGGCCGGCTCGCCCGAGGACTCGTTCCTCCGGACCTGTCGCCGGGCTTCCTCGTCGTGGTTGGCGCGGCGGTGGTGCGGACGATCGCCATCGGCGTGGCGGGGACGGTGCTCGCCATCCTCCTCGCCATCCCGCTCGGGCTCCTGGCCACGCCCACCCTCTTCCGCCCCGGCGCGCTGGCTGCTGGCCACGGGCCGTGGACCGGGCTGCTGTTCGCCGCTCACCTCGCTGCGCGGGCGGTGCTGCGGATCTTCCGCGCGGTGCCGGACCTGCTCTGGGCTCTCCTCTTCGTCGTGGCGGTGGGGCTCGGGCCGCGCGCCGGGGCGCTCGCGCTCGGGGTCTCGTACGCGGGGGTGCTCGGGCGCGTCTACGCCGACCTGCTCGAGGACGTCGATCCCTTTCCTGGCCAAGTGCTCACGGCCGCCGGGGGGCGCCGCGAGTCGCTCGTCCTGTTCGCGCTCGTGCCCCAGGCGCTGCCGGGGCTCGTGAGCTACAGCCTGTACACGCTGGAGTGCGCCATCCGCTCGGCCTCGGTGCTCGGCTTCGTCGGCGCGGGCGGCATCGGACAGGAGATCCAGCTCTCGATGCGGCTGTTCGAGTACCGGCAGGTGTCGACACTCCTGCTGGCGCTGCTCGGACTGATGCTGGCGGGGGAGGCGACGAGCCGGCTCCTGCGCCGCGCGAGTCGGAGCGCACGGGTGACCGGCCGGGCGCCGCTCGGTCCGGGACCGCGGCGGCTCGTAGCGGTGGGCGGGCTCGCGGTGGTGGCGCTGTCGTTCCACGGCGCCGAGCTCCTGGGCGACGCCGACGCGGGACTGCTCCGGCGGATGGGGAGATTCGCGGCGCAGCTCTTCCCGCCGGATCTGTCGCTGTCGTTCCTCTCCTCGCTGCGAGTGCCGCTGCTGCAGACGCTCGCGGTCGCGGGCGCAGGAACGCTGCTCGGGGTGATCGTCGCGTGTGCGCTCGGGCCGCTGGCCAGCGCCGGGCTGATGCTCCGTCCGTCCGGCGCACCCGGTCGGGCCGGAATCGGGCGGTGGCTCGCGGCCGCGGTTCACGTCCTCGCACGGTCGATGCTCGCCGTGCTTCGCGCCGTGCCCGAGCTCCTCTGGGTGCTCCTCTGCATCGTGGCGGTGGGCTTCGGGCCCTTCGCCGGAGTGCTGGCCATCGGGCTGCACACTGCCGGCGTGCTGGGGAAGCTCTGGGCGGAGGCCCTGGACGAGGTGCCGCCGGAGCCGCTCGAGGTGCTCGAGGCCGCGGGGGCGAGCCCGGTCGTCCGGACCCTGTGGGGAGCGTGGCCGCAGGCCCGGGCGCTGGTGGCGAGCTATGGGCTGCTTCGCTGGGAGTTCAACCTCCGCGTCTCGGCGCTGGTCGGGTTCCTCGGAGGCGGCGGCCTCGGGCTGAAGCTCTACAACGCCATTCAGCTGGGCTTCTACGACCAGGTGAGCACGATGGTTCTGCTCATCTTCCTCCTCGTGGTGCTGAGCGACGCCCTGTCGGATGGGCTGCGGCGGAGCTGGCTCGCCGGAGTTCCGTCGCGCCGCGGGGCGAACCGAGCGGTCCAGACTCGCCTCGCAGTCGGGGTGAGGGGACTGGCGGCCTGAGCATCCGGCAGGTGCCGCATCCGGCAGGTGCCAGCATCCGGCAGGTGCCAGACACCTCGATACCGCCCGCGAGGTGCGAGACACTTCGATACCGCCCGCGAGGTGCCAGACACCTCGATACCGCCCGCGAGGTGTCAGACACCTCGTTCGGGGACACCTCGTTCGGGACGCCTCGGTCGGTCCCCCGGCGACACTGCTCCTCTGATTGGATTGGCGGTGGCACCGGGCGCGCTTTCGACCTGACCGGGCCCGGCCTTCATCATGAAGCTTCGCAACAGCGAGCCTGAACGGACCCAGCACCGTTGTGTCCGCAAGGGTCACGCTCGGTGTCATCCACCTCGTCACGGGGCTCGACAGCGTGCCAGGCACCTCGGGACGCCCGTGTTTCATGGGACCCACGTGAATCGACGCGCAGTCCGGCCATATGACCCATAGCCTTCACGGGGACTTGAAGGGTTTCATGTCACGTTGACTTGACCGAGATCGCGGAGGCCTCTTTTTCGCGTTCCGATCTCGCCGATCGCGCGCGGGGCCTCGGTGCTTCGCAACGTCCGACCGGTCGGGTGTCCGCCCGATGTTTTTGACCTTTCGCGTCAGGGCTTTTCGCAGCCTTGACAGCGAGTTGCAGCAAGGCGAGCGTTCGACTCCGTCGCGGGATCAATACGCTGGAGGGGTTCCATGCACGTGGATCGCCGAACCTTCCTCAAGGGCACGGCTGCCGTCGGTGGAGCGATGGGGCTCGGATTCTTCGACCTCTCCGAAGCGCGCGCCGAGATGCGCGAGCTGAAGATCGCCCGCACGACCGAGACGCGGAGTACTTGTCCCTACTGCTCGGTGTCCTGCGGCGTGATCATCCACACGCTCGGGGACAAGGCGAAGAACGTGAAGCCCTCGGTGGTTCACGTCGAGGGGGACCCCGATCATCCGATCAATCGCGGAACGCTGTGTCCCAAGGGGATCACCCTCAAGGACGACATCCAGCACGCCGGGCGGTTGACCGTCCCCAAGGTCCGGCGCCCCGGCTCCGACAAGTGGGAGGAGATCTCCTGGGACGCGGCCATCGCCGGGATCGCTCGCCACATCAAGTCCACTCGCGACAAGACCTTCGTCGCCACCAACGCGAAGGGCGAGACGGTGAACCGCACCCCGGGCATCGTGATGATCGGGGGTTGCACCGATACCAACGAGTTCAACTGGCTGCAGTGGAAGGTCAGCGCCGCTCTCGGAGTCACATACCGAGATACGCAAGCACGAGTATGACACGGTCCAACGGTGGCCAGTTTGGCCGCCACGTTTGGTCGCGGTGCGATGACGAACGGGTGGGTGGACATCAAGAACGCGGACGTCGTGTTCGTGATGGGCGGTAACCCGGCCGAGAATCATCCCTGCGGATTCAAGTGGGCGCTGGAGGCGAAGAAGACACGCGGAGCGAAGATCGTCGCCGTCGATCCGCGATTCCAGCGGACCGCGGCAGTCGCTGACGTCTACGCGCCCGTTCGGGTCGGATCGGACATCGCCTTCCTCCTCGGCATCATCCGCTACGCCATCGAGACCCGGCGCTACCACGCCGACTACGTGAAGCTGCACACCAACGCCTCGTACATCGTGGGCGAGAAGTACGGCTTCCAGGACGGGCTCTTCACCGGCTTCGACGAGAAGAAGGGCGAGTACGACAAGGCGCCGTGGGCCTACGAGGCGGACGAGAACAGCAAGGCCTACGGGGTGGACGAGACGCTGCAGAACCCGCGCTGCGTCTTCCAGCTCCTGAAGAAGCACGTCGACCGGTACACCCCGGAGACGGTGGAGAAGATCTGCGGCACCTCGAAGGACAAGTTCCTCAAGGTGGCCGAGGTCGTGACCTCCACGGGCAACGCGGAGCGCGTCGGCACGATCATGTACGCGCTGGGCTGGACCCAGCACTCGACCGGGGTGCAGATCATCCGCGCCGCGGCGATGCTCCAGCTCCTCCTGGGCAACGTCGGCCGTCCAGGCGGCGGGGTGAACGCGCTGCGCGGCCACTCCAACATCCAGGGCGCCACCGACATGGCCGGGACGTTCGACATCCTCCCTGGCTACCTCAAGGTGCCCACTGGCGCGCTGGCCGACCTGTCCGCGTACCTCGAGAAGTCCACGCCCTGGACGCTCAACAAGATGGCCTGGGCGTCCATGAACTACTGGGTGAACTACCCCAAGTTCATGGTCTCCCTCCTCAAGGCTACCTGGGGGAAGGCGGCGACCAAGGAGAACGACTGGGGCTACTCCTGGCTCCCCAAGGCCGACGGCAACTACTCCTGGGGGTACATGTTCGACGACATGTACCGGGGCCACTCGATGCGCCTCGGAGCGAAGGAGCCGGCGCCGGAGGGGTTCATCTCCTTCGGCATGAACCCGGTCGGGACCGGTCCCAACTCGGAAAAGATGGTCGCCGCCCTCTCCAAGCTGAAGTGGCTGGTGATGGTGGAGAACCAGGAGACCGAGACCGCCGCCTTCTGGAAGGCACCGGCTCAGCTCGAGGGTCCGCCCACCGCGCAGATCCAGACCGAGGTCTACCTGCTCCCGGCGGCGAACTTCGCCGAGAAGGACGGCACGTTCACCAACTCCGCGCGCTGGATTCAGTGGAAATGGAAGGCGGTCGATCCGCCCGGTGACGCCAAGAGCGACCAGGAGATCATCGCCAAGATGTTCCTCGCCGTCCGCGACCTCTACAAGAAGGAGGGCGGCGCGCTGCCGGAGGCGGTGCTCAACCTCGACTGGAAGTACACCAACCCCTCCAATCCCGACCTCGCGGAGGCGCTGAAGGAGATCAACGGCAGGGCGCTGACCGATCTGACCGAGCCGCCGAAGGATCCGAAGTCCAAGGACCCGCCGAAGGTCCTCAAGACCGCCGGGCAGCAGCTCGACGGATTCGGACAGCTCCGCGACGACGGCAGCACCATGTGCGGCAACTGGC
Source organism: Myxococcaceae bacterium (assembly GCA_036489275.1). Lineage (GTDB taxonomy): Bacteria > Myxococcota > Myxococcia > Myxococcales > Myxococcaceae > RPRB01. The sequence continues at coordinate 14,134 of DASXGF010000709.1, forward strand.
TGCACTCCGGCGTCTACACCGAGGCCGGCAACAACGCCGCGCGCCGGAACAACGCCGACCCGCTCGGGCTGGGGATGTTCCACCAGTGGGCGTACAGCTGGCCGGCCAACCGGCGCATCATGTACAACCGCGCCTCCGCCGATGCGCAGGGCAAGCCCTGGGATCCGAAGCGCGCGGGTATCCAGTGGAACGGCGAGAAGTGGGTGGGCGACGTTCCGGACATCAAGCCCGACTCACCTCCGGGCCAGTTCGGCGCGTTCATCATGCTCCCCGAGGGCGTGGGGCGGCTCTATGCCCCGGTCCTCAACGACGGCCCCTTCCCCGAGCACTACGAGCCCGTCGAGGCGCCGGTGGAGAACGCGCTCCACCCCAAGGTCAGCTCGAGCCCCGTGGTGAAGCGCTTCACCAGCGACAAGGACAAGTGGGGCAAGGCCTCGGACTATCCGATCGTCTGCACCACCTACCGACTCACCGAGCACTTCCACTACTGGACCAAGCACCAGGTCGGTGGACGGCTCAACGAGGTCCAGCCGGGCATCTTCTTCGAGATCCCGGAGGAGCTCGCCAAGGAGAAGGGGATCAAGAACGGGGACACGGTGCGGGTCAGCTCCGCCCGCGCGACCATCACCGGCCCGGCGATGGTCACCCGCCGCATGCCTCACTTCGACCTCGGCGGGAAGCGCGTCTACCAGATCGGCTTCCCCATCCACTGGGGGTTCAGTGGTGACGCCAAGCACGCCGGCCCGCTGGCGAACCTGATGACCTCCTGGGCAATCGACCCGAACACCTGGACTCCCGAGTACAAGGCGTTCCAGGTCCAGGTGGAGAAGGCCGACACCGGAGAGAAATCGAAACAGGGCGAAGGCGAACCGGCGAAGAAGACCGACAAGTCGGAGAGGGCCTAGCCATGGCGATTCCCGGACTCGAGGTCATCCAGTCGTCCGCGTCGCTCCGGGGCACCGGCTCCGGGCTGCGGAAGGTGCCCAACGTCGCCAAGCTCATCGACACGTCGACCTGCATCGGCTGCAAGGCGTGCGAGGTGGCCTGCCAGGAGTGGAACGACCTTCCGAACGCGAAGACGGTCCAGGACGGCAGCTACCAGACGCTCCCGACGATGACGGCCGACTTCTGGAACCTCATCAAGTTCCACGAGGTGGACGTCGACGGGAACTTCGCCTGGTTGATGCGCAAGGACCAGTGCATGCACTGCGGAGACCCGGGCTGCCTGAAGGCATGCCCGGCGCCCGGCGCCATCGTCCAGTACTCCAACGGCATCGTCGACGTGAACCCGGATCTGTGCATCGGCTGCCGCTTGTGCGAGACCGGATGTCCCTTCGACGTGCCGCGCTTCTCGGAGAACACCGGGAAGATGTCCAAGTGCACGCTCTGCGTGGACCGGACGACCGTGGGCCTCGAGCCGGCCTGCGTGAAGGCCTGCCCCACCGGCTGTCTGCACTTCGGGACGAAGGCGAACATGCTGGAGTACGGGAACGAGCGGGTGAAGCAGCTCAAGGCCGATGGGTACGCCAACGCCGGGATGTACGACCCGGCGGGCGTGGGCGGCACGGGCGTGCTCACCGTGCTCAAGCACGCCGACAAGCCAGAGATCTACGGCCTCCCGCGCGACCCGACCGTTCCCAAGTCGGTCCGGTTCGTGAAGAGCTACCTGAGACCGCTCGGGCTGCTCGGCATCGGGGCGGTGGTGGTCGGTCTCGTGGGCCACTACCTCAAGTTCGGCCCGCGCGTGCCACCGAAGATCCCGCCGGCTCCGCCTTCACCCGCAGCCTGAAAGAGCGAGGACACACGACATGGCCGAGTCCCTGCGCGCCGTCCCCGCCCACTCCAGCGCCGACCCCGGAATCCTCGCCGCCCAGTCCGG
>DASXGF010000537.1:0-11912 GCA_036489275.1 Myxococcaceae bacterium
CTGGGTCTTTCCGGGCGGAGAACGAGACGTCGAGTCGCAGCGACGCGCAGCCCGCCGGCTCGCCATCGAGCTCGGGCTGGATCCACTCGCCGCGCGCGTCCTCGTCGCCCGCGGCATCGCCGAGCCGCAGGACGCGGCCCGGTTCCTCTCCCACGAGCTCACCGACCTCCCCGACCCGTTCCGGATGAAGGGCATGGCCGTGGCCGTCGAGCGCCTCATCCGCGCCGTGGTGCAGGGTGAGAAGATCACCCTCTACGGCGACTACGACGTGGACGGGGTCTGCTCCACCGCGCTCCTCTCGCTCTTCCTCGACGCTCTCGGCGTCGCGGCGGAGACATACATCCCGCACCGCATCGACGAGGGCTACGGCCTCAACCTCCGCGCGGTGGAGCGCATCGCCCGCGAGGGCGCCCGGCTCCTCGTCTCGCTCGACTGCGGCATCGCCAGCGTCGCCGAGGTCGCGCGCGCCCGCGAGCTCGGCATGGACGTGGTCGTCGTTGACCACCACACCGTCCCGGAGACGCTGCCGCCAGCCACCGCGGTCCTCAATCCGCACCAGCCGGGCTGCGAGTACCCCACCAAGGTCCTCTGCGCGGCGGGGGTCGCCTTCAATCTGGTCATGGCTCTGCGGCGCTCGCTCCGCACCCTCGGCTGGTTCCAGACGCGCCGCGAGCCTCCGCTCAAGCCGCTGATGGACCTCGTGGCCCTCGCCACCGTGTGTGACGTCGTCCCGCTCACCGGTGCCAACCGCATCCTCGTCCGGCACGGGCTCGACGCCCTCGGCCGCGCCGATCGACCCGGCGTCCGTGCGCTCAAGGAGGTCGCCGGCCTCGAGACCGAAGGGTCGGTGAGCGCCGGCCAGGTGGGCTTCCGCCTCGGTCCCCGCATCAACGCGGCCGGCCGCCTCGACGATGCCTCGGTCGGGCTGCAGCTGCTCCGCACCCGGAGCCTCGCCGAGGCGCGGGACCTCGCCGTACGGCTGGACCAGGCGAACACCGAGCGCCAGTCCATCGAGCGCCGGATGCTCGAGGAGGCGGTGGCCCAGGCCGAGGAGCGCCACGGAGCACGCGGTCTCGTCCTCTGGGCCGAGGGCTGGCACCCGGGTGTCGTCGGCATCGTGGCAGCCCGCATCGTCGAGCGCTTCCACAAGCCCACCCTGGTCATCGGCGTCCAGGGAGGGGTGGGGAAGGGCAGCGCCCGGAGCATCGAGGGCTTCCACCTGGTCGAGGCGCTCACCGAGTGCGCCGAGCATCTGTCCAGGTACGGGGGACACCGGCACGCGGCGGGGGTGACCGTCGACGCGGGGCGGCTCCTCGACTTCCGGCGCGCGTTCGAGAGCGTCGCCGCACGCCGGCTCCGCGAGGAGGATCTCGAGCCCCGCTGCCGCGTGGACGCCGTCGTGCATCCCGAGGAGCTCACCGAGCGCGCGGTGGACGCCCTCGCCGTCCTCGGCCCCTTCGGCGCCGGCAACCCCGAGCCCACCTTCGTCGCCGAGGCCCTCCGGGCCCAGGGCCGCCTGCTCACCGCGAAGAACGGCGGCGCCCCGCACCTCAAGCTCGTCCTCCCCGAGGCGCCCGCCCTCGACACCATCGGCTTCGGCCTGGGGCCGCGGCTGGCCGAGGTGGACGGTGCGGTGGACCTGGCCTTCCAGCCGTCGATCGACACCTGGAACGGGCGGACGCGCGTCTCGCTCAAGATCCGCGACTTCCGCGCCGCCGAGGCCGCCGTCCTCTCCCGCACGGGCTCCTGAGCACGCCCTCGGCAGACTGTGCGGAGCCCTCCACGCTCGTGTAGGGTGCCCCGCCTCATGGCTGTCCCCTTCATCACCCAGATCAAGCGCACTCACTCCTGCGGCGAGCTCACCGCCGCCGACGTCGGCAAGGACGTCGTCCTGTTCGGCTGGGTCCAGAACCGCCGCGACCACGGCGGCGCCGTCTTCATCGACCTCCGCGACCGTCAGGGCCTCACCCAGGTCGTGTTCGAGCCGGACATCGACCCCGAGGCCCATGCCCTCGCCGGGACGCTGCGCCTCGAGTGGTGCATCGGCGTCCAGGGGAAGGTCGCCAGCCGCGGGGCCAACGTGAACCCCAAGATGAAGACCGGGGAGATCGAGGTCCGGGCCACCGCGCTCAGCGTCTTCAACCGCAGCGAGCCGACGCCGTTCCCCATCGAGGACAAGATCGACACCGGCGAGGACAAGCGGCTGGCCCACCGCTACCTCGACCTGCGCCGGCGCCCGCTGCAACAGTCGCTCGTCACCCGCTCCCGGATGAACGCCATCACCCGGAGCACCCTCGTCGAGCTGGGCTTCCTCGAGCTCGAGACGCCCTTCATGGGCAAGTACACGCCGGGCGGAGCCAGGAACTTCCTCGTCCCCAGCCGCCTCAACCCGGGGAAGTTCTACGCCCTCGCCGAGAGCCCGCAGCTCTACAAGCAGCTGTTCATGGTCGCGGGGTTCGACCGGTACTTCCAGATCGTCAAGTGCTTCCGCGACGAGGACCTCCGCCTCGACCGGCAGCCCGAGTTCACCCAGGTGGACCTGGAGATGAGCTTCGTCAGCCAGGACGACGTGTTCGTCGTGGTGGAGCGGCTCATCTCCCGGCTGTGGAGGGAGGTCCTCGGCGTGGAGGTGCCCACCCCGTTCCGCCGGATGCCGTTCGACGAGTCGATGGCGAAGTACGGCAACGACAAGCCGGACCTCCGCTTCGGGCTGGAGCACGTCGTCCTCACCGACATCGTCACCGCCCACGGCGGCGAGGGCGGCGTCCCCATGCTCCTCGAGGCCGTGCAGCAAGGCGGCATCGTCAAGGCCATGGTGGTCCCTGCCGCGCACCCGCTCTCGCGGGCGGAGGCCGACAAGCTGGAGGAGTTCGCCAAGGGCGCCGGCGCGCGCGGGCTGGCCCGGGCCAAGGTGGGCGAGGGCGGCGAATGGACGCAGTCGCCCATGGCCAAGAGCATCTCTCCGGGGCTCCGGGCCGCGATCAACGAGGCCTGCAAGGCGAAGCCGGGAGACCTCATCGTCTTCCAGTTCGGGAAGCCGTCCCTGGTCCACACGGTGATGGCCAACCTCCGGGTGCACATCGCCAAGAAGCTGGGGCTCATTCCCGAGGTGGGCTCCGGCGGGCGCTGGGAGTTCCTCTGGGTCGTCGACCCGCCGCTCTTCGAGTACGACGAGGAGCGCCGGACCTGGGTGGCGGCGCACCACGCCTTCACCCGGCCGCACGACTCCGACGTCCAGTACCTCCGCACCGACCCGGGTCGGGTGAAGTGCTGGCGCTACGACGTGGTGCTCAACGGTTTCGAGATCGGCGGGGGGAGCATCCGGGTGCACGACCCGCGCGTGCAGGCCGAGGTGTTCGCCGCGATGGGCATCGGGGAGGAGGAGGCGCGGAACAAGTTCGGCTTCCTCCTGGAGGCGCTCCGCTACGGAGCCCCGCCCCACGGCGGCATCGCGCTGGGCATGGATCGGCTGGCGATGCTTCTCACGGGCGCCGAGTCGCTGCGCGAGGTCATCCCGTTCCCCAAGACCAAGACCGGCACCGACCTCATGACCGGAGCGCCGGGCGAGGTCGACGACCAGCAGCTCCGCGAGGTGCACGTCCGCTCCGTGCCACCGCCGAAGTCCTGACGCCGAAACCACTCGTATCGACTCGTCCCTCGCTGGTCTTCGGGGTCTCGGCGTTAGCCGCCGATCGCCTCCACCAGGTCGGCGGCGCGTGCGTCCGGCGTCGCCACCAGCGCGCGGACCAGGGACCGCATCCGCGCCAGCTCGAACGGCTTGGTGAGGAAGGCCGCGCCCAGCGCCTGCGCCCGCGGCACGTCCGCCGGCTCGAGGAAGGCGCCCATCAGGATGACGCCCAGGCCCGGCTCCCGACGCTGGATCTCCTCCACCGCCTCGAGCCCGCTCCGCACCGGCATCGACAGATCGCTCAGCACGATCGTGCGCCCGCTCCGGCCGGGAGGGAGCGCGGCGTGCGCCACCACGAGCTGCTCGCCGTCCGGAACCTCCAGCACCCGGTGGCCGTCCTTGCGAAGGACCGAGGCGAGGAGGAAGCGCAGCGCGCCGTCATCCTCGGCCAGCAACACCCAGCGCTCGTCGTTCCCGTTCGCCACGCCGGCGTCACATGCTAGCGCGGGGGGCAGCGCCCGATGTGACAGTGACTTCGGCGGTCGGGGTTCACGGAGTGGGCGCGCCGCGAAGCGTCAACCTCACTTTCTTGCGAGCGCCTGTCCGGTGGCGTGCCACAGTGTCCGACAAGGGCCATGCGCACGTTCCTGGTGGTGAATCCCCAGAGCGCGGGCGGCGCGACCGGTCGCCGCTGGCCGGAGATCCGTGCCGAGGTCCTGCGGGCCGTCGGCGATGGCGCCGAGCACGCCTTCACCGAGCGCCCGATGCACGCCGCCGCCCTCACCGCGGAGGCGCTCAAGAGCGGGTTCCGCCGCATCGTCGCGGTGGGAGGTGACGGGACGCTCAACGAGGTGGTGAATGGCTTCTTCCAGGACGGGAGCGGCGCGCCCGCGGACGCCTGTCTGGCGCTGGTCCCCCGCGGCACCGGGGGCGACTTCCGGAGGACGTTCGGGCTGAACGGATCTCTGCGCGAGAGCTGCCAGCGGCTGGCCGGCGAGGTCCGGCCCCTCGACGTGGGCCGGGTTCGCTTCACCCGCCCGGACGGCAGCCCCGGCACGCGGTACTTCGTGAACGTGGCCAGCTTCGGGGTCAGCGGAAAGGTGGACCAGGCGGTCAACTCGGGGAGCAAGGTGCTCGGTGGGAAGGTCAGCTTCTTCATCGCCAGCGTGCGGACGCTCCTGGGTTGGAGGGATCAAAGGGTCAGGATCCGGGTAGACGGTGGTCCCGAGGAGTCGCTCGCCATCACCACCCTCGCCGTGGCCAATGGGCAGTACTTCGGCGGGGGGATGCGGGTCGCGCCCGAGGCCGACCCCTCCGACGGTCAGTTCGACGTCACCATCTGGAGCGGCTACCACCTGAAGGACTTCGCCCTGAAGTCGGCCTCGGTCTACGACGGTAGCCACGTCCGCTGGGCCGGCACCCGGACCCTCCGCTGCGAGCGCCTCGAGGCGGCGAGCGACGAGGAGGTGCTCCTCGACGTGGACGGCGAGCAGCCCGGACGGCTGCCCGCGACCTTCGAGCTCCTCCCCGGAGCCCTGCGGATCCAGGTCTAGGCCGAGGCCAGCAGCGCCGCGGGGAGGCGGAGCCGGAAGGTACTCCCCGTGCCCACCGTGGACTCGAGGGAGATCTTCGCCTGTAGCTGGTCCACCAGCTCGCGGACGATGGCCAGCCCGAGTCCCACCCCGGGGGTGTGCTTCCGGGAGAGCGGCTCGAGCTGCACGAAGGGCTCGAAGATGCGCTCCTGGGCCTCGGGGGCGATCCCGCGGCCGGTGTCGCGCACCGAGAGCACGGCGCCGGAGCCATCCTTCCCCAGGGACACCGTCACCGAGCCGACGTCGGTGTACTTGATGGCGTTGGAGACCAGGTTGCTGAGCACCAGCCGGACCAGCCGCGGGTCACTCACCACCGTTTCCGGCTCGGGCGCCTCGAGGCGAACGGTGAGCTGGCGGGTCTCCGCCTCGGGTCGGAGCTCGTCGAGCACGTCCTCGAGCAGGGCCCGCAGCTCGACCGGCTGTGGCGCCAGGGTGAGCCGGCCCGACTGGAGCCGGGCGTACTCGAGGAGGGTGATCATCCGGTCCTCGAAGCGCTGGGTGCTCGTGTCGAGCCGCCGGATGGCGTCCGGCGGTGGAGCGTTCCCCCGCTCGACCGCGCGCACCAGCCGGTCCACCTGGAGCCGGACGGCGGTCAGGGGGGTGCGCAGCTCGTGGGAGACCAGGTTGAGGAACGCGGACTTCGCGTCGCTCGCCGCGAGCGCCTTGTCCCGGGCGACCTCCAGGGTGGCGAGCGCGGTCTCCAGCCAGCGCTTGTGCTCCGCCAGCTGCCGCGCCTGCTCCTCGAGGCTGGCCCCGCCGGCGGCCACCTCGCCCCGCAGCACGTCCGAGGCCCGCTTGGCCTCGATGAGGTTGCGCGCCCGGGCACGGAGCTCCTCGGCGGCGAAGGGCTTCACCACGTAGTCGCGCGCGCCGTCCCGCAGCAGCCGGGTCCGGGTCTCGACGTCGGCCCGGGCGGTGAGGATCAGCACCGGGACCCCGGAGGTCGTCGGCCGGGACCGGAGCGCCTGGATCAGGGTGTCGCCGGAGAGGTCCGGCATCATCAGATCCGTCACCACGAGGTCCGGCGGGCGGGCCACCGCCGCGGCGAGACCCGCCTGGCCGCCGTGGGCGACCTGCACTGCAGCGTGCGGCCCGAGCAGATCCGCCACGTGCCGCGCCATCTCCGGGCTGTCCTCGACCACCAGGACCTCCGCCTTCCCGTCACGGAACGGAGCGGGCGCGGAGGCGATGGGGCCCGTTCCCTGCGCGCTCAGCTCTCCGGCCATCCGCGCAGCGGTCGCGCCCGCGCCCGTCGGGACCGGAAGCGCTCCGGGCTCCACCGGCGGGAGGGGAAGCTCGCAGCGGAAGAGCGCCCCGCCCTCGGGTGCCGTGCCGACGGTGAGGTCGCCCCCGTGCGCCCGGGCCAGGTCGCGGGCCAGGGCCAGCCCGATGCCCACGCCGCCGAAGCGCCGGGTGTTCCCCACGTCCAGCTGCCGGAAGCGCTCGAACACCGCCTCCCGCTGCGGCTCGGGGATGCCCGGCCCGCTGTCGGCCACCTCCAGCAGCGCGCGGGCGGGTTGCCCCTCCACCTCGCGCAGCGACACGCGCACCGTCCCGTGGTCGGGAGTGAACTTGAAGGCGTTGGAGAGGAGGTTGAGGACGATGCGCAGCACCCGCGACGGGTCCAGGGACCCCACCAGCCGCGGCGGCATCTCGAGGCGGATGTCGAAGCCTCGCTCCCGGGCCATGGAGCGGAAGCCCTCCACCGAATCCCGCACCGTCGCCGCCAGGTCCACCGGCGAGCGCTCGACCTCGGTCCGCCCCGCCTCGAGCCGGGACACCTCCAGGAGATCGTCCACCTCGCGCAGGAGCTGGCGGGCGTTGCGCTGGACGGTGCGCAGCTCGGCCCGGTGCTCCTCGGCCAGCCCGGGCGAATCGAGGAGCTTGTCGGTGGGGCCGAGGATGAGGGCCAGCGGCGTGCGCAGCTCGTGACTGACGTTGGCGAAGAACTGCGTCTTGAGCGCCTCCAGCTCCCGGCTCCGGTCGTAGAGGGTCGCCAGCTCCTTCACCACCGCCTCGAGCTCGATGCCTCGCTCGTGCGCCGCCCGGGCCCCGCGGGCCAGCGCCGCCGCCCTGGGCACCAGCGGGGGGAGGAGGAGCGCGGTCCCGACCGAGGCCGCGGCGGTGATCGCGCGCACCCCGCCGTCCAGCCAGTACAGCGGCTTCCAGATGACGACCACGTCCATGAAGTGGGTGAAGCCGCAGGTCAGGATGAAGACGCCGAAGGCCAGGTAGATGAGCTTGAAGGGGATGTCCCGCACCCGGCGCACCAGCGTCAGCAGCGAGAGGGCGATGCCCGCGTAGGCGATGCCGATGGCCCCGTTGGTCAGAACTTGGAGGCCGACCAGCCCCGGCTCCCACCGGTAGCAATGGCCGTGCGGCATGAACCACTCCGAAGAGAAGATCTCGGCGAGGCTGGGCATGGTGGCCGGAGCATGCCTCAGCTCAGCCAGAAGTAGGCGGTCCCCACCAGGGCGCGCCGGTCCACCACCTTGCCCCGCGCGGCGAGGTCGGCGAGGGCGCGGTCCTTGAGGCCGTACCGGGTCTCCTCCTCGTTGCGGAGCGCGGCGAGCCGCCGGCGATGCTCCCGCTCGGCGCGCTCGATCGCCGCTCGCGCCCGTGCGCGCTCGGTGCCCTCCTCGAGCCCGGCGAGCCGCGACCGCGCCTCCTCCCAGCCCGCCCGCGCCCGCGCGAGCGCCTCCCGCGCCTCGAGCAGACAGTCCTCGGCGTAGCGGTCCGCCTGCTCGCGCAGCCGGTCCAGCTCCAGCTGGTTGCGCCGGCCTGCCTCGCGGAGCAGGCCCTCGCGCGCCGCGGTCAACGCCTGCTCCTGGGCGTTGGCGACCGAGATGGCCGCGGGCGGTCGGAGCTGTCCCTCGCGCGCCGGCACCCGGGCGATCAGCGCCGCGTCCTCGGCAGGGAGCGCGCGGAATCCGTCCCGGTCCCTGAGCAGCACCAGGTGGAGCAGGCGCTCCTCGGGGAGGAGGCCGCTGGCCTCGAACCGGTAGACGAACCACCAGCCCTCGCCGCCGGCGAAGCGGGCCAGCCGCGAGGGCAGGGCGGAGGCGTCGAGCTGCAGCCAGTGCACGCCGTCCGCCGGGCTGGAGCGCACGGCGCCGGCGGCCGCGCTCACCGTCCGGCCTCGGGCGTCCTTACCCAGCACCTCGCGGGCGAAGGCCCGTGCGGCCTGTCGGTAGTGGCTCACCGCGGCCTCGGCCTCCTCGCCGGCGAGGCGGAGCCGGCGGCGGACCTCTCCGTCGAAGCGCTCGAGGAGCAGCGAGCGGGCCTGGGTCATCCGCTCGTCGATGCGGTGCTCGAGGTCCTCGCGGAGCGCGTCGAAGGCCCGGGTGATCTCCTCGGTCGACCGGCACGACTGGTAGATGTCCAGCACCCGCTTCTCGAAGTCGATGCCGGTCTCCAGCGCGCCGAGGATCTCGTCCGAGGCTCCGAACACCCCGTCGAAGAGGTGGAGCTTGCGCTCCAGCAGTTCGTAGAGCCGGGCGTCGGCGGCGTTCTGGCGGTTGAGGAAGTTGAGGACCAGGACGTCGCGCTGCTGGCCGTAGCGGTGGCAGCGGCCGATGCGCTGCTCGATCCGCTGCGGGTTCCAGGGGAGGTCGTAGTTGACGACCAGGTTGCAGAACTGGAGGTTGAGCCCCTCGGCCCCGGCCTCGGTGGAGAGGAGGATCTGCGTCCGGTCGCGGAACTCCTCCACCAGGGCCTGCCGCTCCTCGGGGGTGCCCGCGTCGCCGGAGAGGAGCGAGATGCGCCCGGTCCAGCCGTGCGCGGAGAGCAGTTCGGCCAGGTAGGCCTGCGTCCGTCGGGATTCGGTGAAGACCACCGCCTTCTCCGGCCACTGGTGCGCGCGGGCGACGGTGAAGAGCCGGTCCAGGGCCCGCTTCAGCGCCTCGCCCTTGGCGTTGACCCGGATGGACTCGGCGCGCGTGGCGTAGCGCTCCAGCTCGGAGGCCTCGGCCTCGAGCGTGGCCAGCGCCGGAGGGCCGCCGCGGCCGGGCTCGTCGCTCCAGGCCTCGGCCTCCTCGGCCCAGGCGCTCGTCTCCTCCGGCTCGTGGAGCCCGAGCCCCTCGGCACCGCGCCTCGCCGCGTCGATGCGCCGGCGGAGGCCCTCGCCGAGCGCCCGCAGCGTGGGGGCGATGGCGTAGGTCGAGGAGGCGAGGAGCTTCCGGTAGACGAGGGTGAGGAGCGTGCGCTTCCCGGGCTCGATGGCCGCGGCCTCGCTGCGCCGGAGGTACTCGGAGACCTCGTCGTAGAGCGACTGCTCCTCGGCCGAGGGCGCGAAGTCCTCCACCATGCTCCGGCGGTTGGTGAAGCGGATGTACTCCCGGACCTGCCGGCGCAGCGTTCGGTGCACCACCGGGCCGAGCCGCTCGCGCAGCTCCTCGCGCTGGCCGTCGGGGAGGCCGCCCACCTCCGGATCCACCACGTAGCGGCTCTTGAAGGCGTGCTCGGGCCCGAGGATCTGCTCGTCGAGGAACGAGAGCAGCCCGAAGAGCTCCATCAGCTCGTTCTGCAGGGGGGTGGCGGTGAGGAGCAGCTTCGGCCGCTCGCGGAGGGCGTCCCGGAGCGCGCGGGCGATCTTGTTGCCCGGGCGGTGGGCGTTCCGGAGCCGGTGGGCCTCGTCGATGACCACCAGGTCCCAGGGGACCTTGCGGATCTGCTCCGCCCGCCCGGCGGCGAAGGGGTGGCTGGCGATGACCGGCACCGGCTGCTCGAACGGGTTGTGCGCCGCGCGGACCGTCCGGCCGTCGACGATGACCGACTCGAGCTCGAACTTGTCCTGGAGCTCGGCCTGCCACTGCGCGCGCAGCGTGGCCGGGGTGAGCACGAGGACACGGCCCTTGCCCTCGGCCACGAGCTGGGCGAGCACGATGCCGGCCTCGATGGTCTTCCCGAGGCCCACCTCGTCGGCGAGCATGCAGCCGCCATTGGGCAGCGACTCGAGGGCGCAGGCCGCGGCCTCCACCTGGTGCGGATTGAGGTCGACCCGGGCCTCCGAGAGCGCGGATGCGAGCCGGTCGGTCGCGCGACCTCCCTTCAGCGCCAGCTCCTCCGCCAGCAAACGCTGATGAAACCGCGTGAGCGGCGAATCCCCCGCGACCTTCTCCCGGACCGGCTCGGCCACTCCACCCCTCGTTCGACCAGAGGGAGCCGTCGATGCGGCGGCCCCGTCGCGGAAGTCTATCCCGGCCGGATCGATTTCCGTCGGGCCCCCAGTCGCGGGACGCCCGCGTTCACTGAATCGGGGGAGACAATCGTCGTCGGTGCGTGCGAACGTCCCGGGACATGCCGGTTCGTCGCTGGGGGGTGCTCATTCTGCTGGCCGTCGCCTGTGCGACATCCCCCGCCAGGCCACCGACCACCGATTTCGCGGCCGTCGAGCGGGCGCGCATCGCGGAGCTCGAGCTCGCCCGTGACACGGGCGGCGGCGTCCTCGTCTCCCGCGCCCGGCTCCACGCTGATCCGACCGTGCGTGCCCGGGCGCTCGTGGCCCTCGGGCGGATCCAGGATCTCTCCACCGCCCCGACGGTCGCCGAGGCGCTGACCGACTCCGCGCCGCAAGTTCGTGGTGCGGCCGCGTTCGCGGCCGGCCTGCTCGCCCTGGCCTGGGAGCCGGTGCCCGACGAGACGCGCACGCTCCTCGGCCGGGCGCTGATCCAGGCCGAGACGAAGGAGAACGACGGCGCGGCCCGGCTGATGGAGATCGACGCCCTCGGACGTGTCCGCACGCCTTCCACGCTCGAGAAGCTGATGATTCTCCTCGCGGTGCCCACCGGACAGCGCGTGGACGAGACCGACCCGCGCACCGAGGTCCCGGTCCGCGCGGCCATCGCGCTCGGCGCCGCCGCCCGGGCGAAGGCGCCGGTGCCAACCTCCTCGCGCGAGGGGCTCGAGCGCCTCTCCGGGGCGCTCCTCGCTCCGTACCGCTGGGCCGGCGTCTACGGGCTGGCGCAGATGAAGCTGCCCGCCGCCCGGCCTGCGCTCCTCCGTGCGCTGCGCGACGACGATCCCGAGGTCCGCGCCATGGCCACCAAGGGCGTCTCCGACCTCGTGCTGCCCGAGGATGGCCCCGCGCTCAAGGCCGTGCTCCGCGACGACGATGGCCGGGTCTCCGCCGAGGCGGTCCGCGGGCTGGTCACGCTCGCTGCGAAGTGCACCCCCGGCCCCTGCTTCGCGGCCGATGCGCTCGGTGAGCTCGATGTGCGCGTGTCCAGCCTCGGCGCGGCGAACCTCGGGCAGGCGGTCCCGCCGCTCCTCGCGCTGGCCCAGGCGCCGGTGCCGGAGTCGGCGCGGCGGGTGCTGGTGCGGCTCCGGAACAGCCTGAAGACGGCCTCCGAGACCGCGCCGGACGCGGTGCGCGCCACCGTGGCCTGGCTCGACTGCCGCCTGGCCGCCGCCGAGGATCGGCAGCGAGGGTGGCTCGACGAGGTGCTCCGCTGCGGCCACGGCCGCGTTCCCGACGTCCGGCGGCTGCGGCTCGGGCTCGAGGCCGTGAGCACGAGCCCGAGGCTCGCCGAGGCGCGGGTGGAGAAGCCGCTCCTGCCGCTGCTCCGCCACATGTCGCCCCAGGTGCGCGCCGCCGCCGCCGGCGTCGTCCCGGGCGCGAAGGCGCCGGACCTGGTGCCGGCGCTCCGCACGCTGCTCCAGGATCCCGACCTCATCGTGCGCGCCTCGGCGGT
>DASXGF010000738.1:0-4820 GCA_036489275.1 Myxococcaceae bacterium
GTCGAGTCCGCCGGCGATGAGCGTTCCGTCCCAGCGCGTCCGGTCCTGGACCTCGAGGAGCACCGGGTCGCCGCGCTCGTCGACGCGGCTGGGGGCGCGCGAGGCGTGGAAGCGCATCAGGGCGAGGAGCCCGTGCACCTCGGGCTCTGCCGGAAGGAGCTCGGCGAGGAGGCCCCCGAGACGGAGCGCCTCGTTCGTCAGGTCCGGGCGGATGAGCTCGACGCCGACGGTCGCGGTGTGCCCCTCGTTGAACACGAGGTAGAGCACCTCGAGCACCGATGGGAGCCGCGTCCGGAGCTCCGTGCCGCGGGGCACCTCGAAGGTCAGGTTCGCCTCGCCCAGCGCTCGCTTCGCCCGCACGACTCGCTGGGCGATGGTGGGCTCGGTGGCGAGGTACGCGCGGGCGATCTCCTCGGTCGAGAGCCCGCCGACGACTCGCAGGGTCAGCGTCACCCGCGCCTCCTGCGAGAGCACGGGGTGGCAGGCGGTCAAGAGCAGGCGAAGCACGTCGTCGCGCACGTCCCGGTCCACGCTCTCCGCCAGCGTCGCCTCCATCTCCGAGGGCGACGGCTGCCTCCCGTCCTCGAGACCGAGCGCCGCGCCGGTTCGCTCGGCCATCGCTGTGCGCCGGATCGCGTTGAGGGCCCGGTTCTTCGCCGTGGTCATCAGCCACGCGCCGGGCCGGTCGGGAACTCCGGTCCTCGGCCACTCCTCCAGCGCAGCGATCACGGCCTCCTGGGCGAAGTCCTCGGCGAGCGCGAGGTCGCGGAGGAGGCGGGCGAGGCCGCCAATGACGCGGGGGGCCTCCTCCTTCCAGATCCGGCGAACGGCGAGCTCGGCGTCGGACCTGGACATCGGGCGGACCTTAGCGCCGAAACCACTCGGATCGATCCGTCCCTCGCTGGCCCTCGCGGTCGATCCCGTCGTCGCTCCTGGCCCTCGGCCGCGATTGCGACGCGATCAACCGGTCGATCCGAGTGGTCTCGACGTTGAGCAGCGCGCCGGGGTCCGCCCGCGCGCGTCTCGCTGCTAGCGGCCCGGAGGCGGACCGCCCGGATCGAACATCTGGAGGATCTCTCCGGTTCCGTCACCGGCGAGCTGCATGAAGTCCTGGGCCACGGCGATCGCCGCAGCCTTCGAGGGGACCTCGATGACCGCGAAGCCGTCGATCAGCTCCTTGGTCTCGGCGAACGGTCCGTCGGTCACGCTGAACTTTCCGCGCTCTGACTTCACCTTCGTGCCGTGCGAGGGGCGGACCAGGCCGCCGGTCATCACCACGATTCCGGCCTGCATGTTCTTCTGGGTGTAGGCCCCGATCGCCGCCATCTTCTCCGGCGTGGGCGGGGCAACGTTCGGGTCCTGCTGATAGGTCATGAGGAAGCGCATGGGGGTCTCCGTACTCTCGTCGTCGGGGTTCACTTCGGGATGAGGGCGCGTACGCGGGCGTCTCGCAGGGCGAGTCCAGCCCAGAACAGGGCGCCGACGTACACCGGAAAGAGGACGTGGGTGCCGAGCGGGTCCCCGACCCGGAGGTGGATGGCCACCGCGCCGCCCAGGTAGCCAGTGAGGAGGGTGGCCCCGAGCGCGGCGGTGCGCGGCCAGAAGTAGAGCGCGAGGCAGCCCAGGATGATCACTCCGAGCACCGGGTTGAGGTGCGTGGGCCATCCGAGCTGGAGGGAGGCCTCGGCGACCTCGGGGATGTGGGCGAACTTGATCGCCGCGTCGAAGAGCATGAACGCGACGGGGATCCCGGTGAGCACGCGACCGGACCAGCGGGCGGCGGTCGAGCCCCGGGCGAAGGTGGGTGAGTCGAGCGTGGCTTCCATCATCGTCTCCTGGTTCGCGGGGCGCTGGAACGCGCCCACGTCGAGACGACACTCGAGGCCCCCGGAGATCGACATCGGCCCAACCGCCGGCAATGACTGTGGAATTAGGCGATCGGGCGATCGAAGGTGTCTGGCACCTTCGATCACGCGCGGCGCCGGTCTAGGCGGCGGCGAGGAGGGTTCGGGGTCCCCCGACGGCGCCGGTGAAGTCGATGTGGTGGCCGAGCAGCCAGAGCTGCCGCGCGGGCGAGGCCATGCTGCGGAGGAAGAGGGGCATCATCGTGTCGCGGACTCGCCGCGCGACCGGTCCTGCTGCCTTGTTCGAGTTCACCCGCCGGGACGCGCGCAGCACGCGCCGCACCCGCTTCTCGCGGAGTCCCTGGTAGGTCTCGAAGGCCGTGCCGAGGTCCGGGGAGTCCCGGAGACAGCGGGCGAGCTCCACCGCGTCCTCGATCGCCAGCGAGGCGCCCTGGCCGGAGCTCGGCGAGGTCGCGTGCGCCGCGTCGCCGACCAGGACGACCCGCCCGCGGTGCCAGGCCCGGGGCGGCTCGAGGGTGTGGCTCGCGCCGAGCCGGAAGCTCGACTCGTCGGTCGCGGCGATCAGGTCCCTCGCGGGAGCTGCGTCCGCGGCGAAGATCTCCAGCAGGCGCTCCTTCCATTCGCGCGGCGAGACGGACGTGAGCGCCTCGCGGTCCGGCTCCTCGCGCACGGGGAGGTTCGCGAACCAGAGGACGCGTCGGGGCTCGGAGGCGATGAAGCCGAAGAAGGCACGCGTGCCGAACATCATCTGGAACGTGCCGGGGTCCGGGTCGACATCCACGCCGACGGCCAGTCCGCCCATTCCGATGAGGCCGGTGTACTCGGGCCGGGGGGCCGTGGGGTCGAGGAGCTCACGGGTGGCGGACCAGATTCCGTCCGCACCGACGAGGAAGCCTCCGCGCCTCTCGCTCCCGTCCTCGAATCGGGCGACCACGCCGTGAGGGCTCTGCTCGAGGTCCACCAGCCGCTTGCCGTGCACGATGGAGACGCCACGCTGGAGAGCCTGGTCGTGGAGCGCCCGGTAGAGGAGGGCGCGCTCGATCGTCGTGGTGGTGGTGCCGTCGGTGAGGGGGATTCCCGCCTCGACGATGCCAAGGAACTTCCCGGTCCCGCTGGAGAGGATCATCCGCTCGGTGCGGATGCCAGCAGCGACCACGGGCCGGTGAGCGTCGATCGCCTGCAACGCATCGAGCCCGTTCGAGGCGACCGTCAGGAACGAGCCGACGCCGTCGGACGACACCGGGCTCGCCTCGAAGACGGTGCTCTGGATCCCGACGCGCTGGAGCGCCATGCCGACCACCGGTCCGGCGATTCCCCCCCCGATCACCAGTGCCCGTCCGTACCGCTCGCCATTCCGGTTCACTCGTCGCCTCCGTCCTCGCGCGCCTTCGCGCTCTGTTCGTGAAACCCCCGCCACATGGCGAGGAGCTCTTGGTCGTCGAGGGTGCGGAGCAGCCGATCGACGAACGCCTTCTCGGCGATCTCCAGCGCCAGCCGGTACTCGCCCTCGATGAGGAAGAAGGGGTGAAGCCCACCGGCGACGAGCGCGTCGATCCCGGCGCGCTGCTCGGCGATGCGCGCCTCGAGTCGCTGCCGGCGCAGGGTGAGGAGCCGGACCGCCTCCTCGGGGACGAGCACGCCGAGGAGCGCGAGGGCGGCCTCGAACGCCCGGAACTCCTTCGCCGGAGTGCTGACCAGCTCGGCCATCCAGTCGTGAAGCTCGTCCCGGCCGGCGTCGGTGATCTCGTAGATGGTGCGCTCGGGGCGAGCCGTATCCCGGAGGGTCTCGCGGCGGGCGACGAACCCCGCGCGGAGGAGCTGCTCCAGCACGCTGTAGAGCGAGCCGTAGTTGAGCTTGATGCTCGCCTCCTTGTTCCGTTCCCTCATGGTCCGGCCCATGTCGTACGGATGCGTGGGCCGCTCCGTGAGCAGCGCGAGCACCGCGAGAGCCAGCGGATTGGAGACCTTCCGAGCCATCGACGCGGCCGTATATACGTCGACGAATATACTGACAAGACTACTAGTAACTACTTGAAGTTACAGGCCGCGCGATGTCTCAGAGAACTCGTTTTGCGTCTCGAGAACTCGTTCTGCGCCTCCACCGAAGGTGTCTGGCACCTTCGGCCCTTCGCGAAGGAGGCACCATGACCACCGCCGTGATCGGCGCCACAGGCCGCGTGGGCAGCGAGATCGTCCGCGGGCTGCTGGCGCGCGGCGAGGCGGTCGCCGCGATCGTTCGCGACGCCGACAAGGCCCGCCGCGCGTTCGGGACACGTGGCGGGCTGCACATCGTCCCACCGCCTGGACGACCCGCGCGAGCTCACCGAGGCATTCCAGGGGATCCGAACGGTGTTCATCGCGATGGGATCGGTCGGAAGCGAGGGAGTCCTGCAGCGGATCGCGATCAACGCCGCCTCCAGGGTCTCCTCGATCGAGCAGGTCACCCGCCTGGCGGTGCTCAACACCTCGGCGGACTCACGCGGGATCAACCAGCGAGCGCACCACAGCATCGACCAGTTCGCCTCCTCGACCGGGGTGCCGCACTCGACGATCCGCCCCGCGATCTTCTCGGCGTCGCTGCTCGCCGCGGCGCGCGAGGTGCGCGCCTCGCGCGCCTGGACCGGCCTCGCTGGCAGCGGCCGCATGGCCCTGATCGACCATCGCGACGCCGCCGAGGCCGGACTTCGCGTGCTCACCGACCCCGCGCTCTGGAATGGGCACCACGAGCTGACCGGACCGGTCCCCATGTCGTGGCCGGAGGCGGTCGAACCTCCTCTCGACGGAGCTCGGCGAGCAGGTCACCTTCCGCGTCGCGACCGAGCGTCAGCTCCTCGAGCGGCTCATCGGCGCCGGGGTACCGGCCGGGGAGGCCGAGCTGCTCATTGCGCGCGAGTGGGCGATCCGCGCCGGCGAGAACGACCGTACGACCGAGACCTTCCAGCAGATCACCGGCCG
>DASXGF010000542.1:0-4934 GCA_036489275.1 Myxococcaceae bacterium
CTTCGGAGGGCTGGCCGCGGCAGACCTCGTCGCCGGGCTGAGGGCCTCGGGGCTCGTCTCGGCCGGATTGCTGGGGGTCGCCGCGGCGCTCGCCGGGTTCGGGCTCCGCGCCCCGGCGGTCAGACCCGCTCCACCGAGTACACGCCGTTCAGACGCTCGATGGTCTTCATGAGGTCGGTGAGCTGCTTGAGGTCGGAGATGGTGACCTCGAAGGTGTTCACCGCCCGGTCGTCACCGGTGGCCCGGCAGTTCGCCTGGCTGATGTTGACGCCCTTCTTGCTGAAGATGTTCGACATGTCGGCCAGCAGCCCCGGCCGGTCCGCGGTGAGCACCCGGAGCGTGACCGGGCGCTTGTAGTCGCCGCGCACGTCCCAGGCGACGTCCACCCGGCGCTCGGGGTCGGTGGCCAGCGCCCGCTCGCACCCGACCGTGTGCACCGTCACCCCCTGGTTCCGGGTGATGAAGCCCACGATGGGGTCCCCGGGCACGGGGTTGCAGCAGCGGCCGAAGCGCACCAGCACGTCGTCCACGCCGCCGATGAGCACCCCGGTCCGGCTCCGCCGTCCCACCAGCTTCCGCGCCAGCTCGGTGACCCGACCGAGGCCGTTGGCCACCCCACCCGCGGCGCCGACCTCGCCGCCCGATCCGTTGACCGCCTCGGACTTCGCCGCCTTCTCCTTCTCGCTCTCGGCCAGCTTCTCCGGGGGCAGGAGCCGCGCCAGGAGCTGGTTGGGCACCACCTTGCCGTAGCCGACGGCGACCATCAGGTCGTCCTCGATGCGGTAGCCCAGCTCGGCGGCCACGGGCTTGAGCTCTCCGGCCTTCAGCAGCTTGTTCAGGTTGAGCCCGACCCGGCGGAACTCCTTGTCCAGGAGCTCACGGCCGAGCTGCTGGCTCTTCTCCCGCTGCTGCTGCTTGATGAATCCGCGAATGCGCTGCTGGGCCCGGCTGGTCTTGACGAAGGTCAGCCAGTCCTTGCTCGGGTGCGCGCCGGGGCTGGTCAGGACCTCGACCGTGTCACCGTTCTTCAGCTTGTAGCGGAGCGGGACGATCTTCCCGTTCACCTTCGCGCCGACGCACCGGCCGCCCACATCGGAGTGAATGGCGTAGGCGAAGTCCACCGGGGTCGCCCCGCGCGGCAGGCTCTTCACGTCGCCCTTGGGGGTGAAGACGAAGACCTCGTCGGTGAAGAGGTCCACCTTCACCGTCTCCAGGAACTCCTTGGGGTCCTTGAGGTCCTGCTGCCACTCCATCAGCTGCCGCAGCCAGGCGAACTTCTCGTCGTCGCGGCTGACCAGCGCCTTGCCTTCCTTGTACGCCCAGTGGGCGGCGATGCCCTCCTCGGCGATCCGATGCATCTCCTCGGTGCGGATCTGCACCTCCACCCGGTCGCCCAGCGGTCCGATGACCGTGGTGTGGAGCGACTGGTACATGTTCGGCTTCGGGATGGCGATGAAGTCCTTGAACCGCCCCGGCACCGGCTTCCACAGCTGGTGGATGAGCCCCAGCGCCTCGTAGCAGCTGGGCATGGTGGGCATGATCAGGCGGAAGGCGATCATGTCGTGCACCTGCTCGAAGTCGATGCCGTTGGCGCGCATCTTCTTCCAGATGCTGTAGAGGTGCTTGAACCGGCCCGAGACGCGGCCCTTCAGCTCCCGCTCGGCGAGCTTGCCCTCGATGAGCCGGACCACGTCCGAGATGTACTGCTCGCGCTCCTTCTTGCGCTTGCCGACGCGGTCCGCGAGGTCGGTGTACTCGGCGGGCTTCAGCCAGCGGAAGCTCAGGTCCTCCAGCTCGGTCTTGATCCAGCTGATGCCCAGCCGGTTCGCCAGCGGCGCATAGATGTCCAGCGTTTCCTGCGCGATGCGCTGCCGCTTGTCCTCGCGCATGTACTCGAGCGTCCGCATGTTGTGGGTGCGGTCGGCGAGCTTCACCAGGATGACGCGGATGTCCTGCGCCATCGCGATGATCATCTTGCGGAAGTTCTCGGCCTGCTTCTCCTCCTGGCTGAGCGTGGCGCTCGCCTGGAACTTGGAGAGCTTGGTCACCCCGTCCACCAGCTGGGTGACCTCGGGCCCGAAGAGCTCGATCAGCTCCTCGGGGGTGGCGAGGGTGTCCTCGATGGTGTCGTGGAGCAGGCCGGTGACGATGCTCGCCTCGTCCAATTTGAGATCTGCCAGGATGCCGGCGACCTCCAGCGGGTGGACGAGGTAGGGCTCACCCGAGCGCCGCAGCTGCCCCTGGTGGACCTTGGCCGAGTAGACGTAGGCCTTCTTGATGACATCCAGATCCGGGTCGGGATGGTAGCTCTTGACCTGGGTGAGGATGTCGTTGAGACGAATCATTGATACTGCACAATCGTAACTGTGGGATCGGGGGTGTTCAACGCACCGACCCCGGAACTGGCCGCCGGTGCTGAACATTGACCGTGCACCGAGCCCGTTCCTACAGTGACCGACGACCGCCCCATGTCCCGCCTTCTGGTGAGTCAGCTCGGCGTGGTCTGCCCGTCCTGTGACGTGCTCAACGCACCCGGAGCGCAGCGGTGCGAAGCCTGCGGAAAGACCTGGGGAAGAGCGCCTGCGCAGCCGCCCACGCCGGCCAAGAAGCCCACCGGCCCCACGCCGGCCGTCTCGCCGGCTGCTCCCGCATCCGCTCCGGCCGCACGGCCTCCGCGGAGCTCTCCCACCCCCGCCGGTGGCGTTCCCCGGACCGGCCCGGCGCCGCGGCCCGCCTCCCCGGCCCCGGTCCCGAGCCGTTACATCCTCAGCGTCACCGCTGGCCCTGCCCGCGGGCAGCGCTTCCGGCTCATGGCCAATGGCTGCAGCGTGGGGCGCCAGCGCGGGGCCATCCTCTTCGCCGACGACGCCTTCGTCTCTCCCCACCACGCCGCCTTCCGGATCCGTGAAGGACACCTCACGGTGAAGGACGAGGACAGCACCTCGGGCGTCTACGTCGCCATCACCACCCACGAGCTGCTGATGCCGGGAGCGCTGTTCTCGGTGGGCCCGCACGTCCTGCGGTACATCGGCCCCCTGCTCTCCCGCGCCGCCGAGCCGGGGAAGCCCAGGGTCTACGGGGCTCCCGTTCCCCAGGCCGGCGGGCTGTGGGGGCTGGAGGAGATCCTCATCGGGCTGCGGCCCGGACGGGCGGTGGTGACCGCGCAGCCCGCGCTCACCCTCGGCTCCTCCGGGGCGGACCTGGTCTTCGCGCCGGACCCCCAGCTCGCCGCCCGCCACTGCGAGATCAGCCCCGCGCCGCAGGGGGCGGTGCTCCGCGACCTCTCCGGGGGCCTCGGCACCTTCGTCCGCCTCGGCGCGCAGGAGCGCTCGCTCAAGCAGGGCGACCGGGTGCGCATCGGGCAGCAGATCCTGAGCGTCGAGCTCGCGGCCTGACCGCGCCCGCCTAGCGGGTCGAGAGCGGCTGCTCCACGTCCGGGTACCACTCGCGCACGACCGAGCGTGCCGGCGACGTCGGTGACTCCTTCAGCGCCCGGCCGAAGAAGCCGCGGGCCTCGGCCTCCCCCTCGGTGCCGCGCAGCCGGGCCAGCATCCCGAGCTTCAGGGCCACTGCCGCGCTCGGCTCGGCCTCGAACGCATCGAGGTACTTGGAGCGTGCCAGCACCCGGTCCCCGGCGAGGTAGAGGTTGTCGCCGTCCTGCACCAGCGCAGCGGCCTGCGCCGGATCGCGCTTCTCCGGTGGGACCTCCCGCGCCCAGGGCTGGACCGTGACGACGGCCGGAGTCCCCGGGGAGGACGGCCCCGGGGGCTCGGTCAGCGGCTTGAACGCCAGCACGCCGGCTCCGGCCGCGGAGACCAGGACCAGCGCCGCCAGGCCGAACTGCAGGCCCCGCCCCGTGCGCCTGGGCCGGCCCCGGCTGGCGACGGTGGGCGCACTCCCCAGCACGTCCTCGGTCGAGCCCACCGCCCCGAGGGGAATTGGCACCCGGGCGGTCCGCGGCGCGTGCACCGCCTCGGCCGCGGGCAAGAGATTCAGCGAGTCGAGGAAGGCCACCGCGGTCTGCGGGCGGTCCGCCGGCTCCTTCCGGAGCGCCCAGAGGATGAGCGCCTCCAGCTCGCGGCTGCAGCTGCCCGGGCGGAGCACGTTCGGCGGAGGCGGATCCTCGGTGAGGTGCTTGGTGGCGTACCCCATCGCCGAGTCTGAGCTGAACGGCAGCTGCCGGGTGACCATCTGGTACAGCAGCACGCCGACCGAGTAGAGGTCGCTCCGGGCGTCGAGAGGGGCGCCCCGGGCCTGCTCCGGGCTCATGTACTCGGGCGTGCCGCAGACGAAGCCGGTGCGGGTGAGCGACGGACCCTCCTCGGAGCTGCCGTCGACGATCTTCGCGATGCCGAAGTCGAGCACCTTCACCACGTCCGACTCGCCGCCCCGCCGGGCCATCACCATCACGTTCTCGGGCTTGAGGTCGCGGTGGATGACCCCGGCCTGGTGCGCGTCGGCCAGCGCCGAGAGCACCTGGGTGACGATGCGGATCACCCGCGGCTCGGGCAGGGGCCAGTCGTCGGTGAGGATCTGGTGGAGGTCGCGGCCGTCCACGAACTCCATGGCGATGAACAGCGCGCCGTCCTCGGTCTGGCCGAAGTCGAGCACGTCGATGGAGTTGGGGTGGTTCAGCCGGCTCGCCGCCTTGGCCTCCCGCTGGAAGCGGGCGACGGTCCGCGCGTCCCGCTGGAGAGTGGGATGGAGCAGCTTCAGCACCACGGGCTTCTCCAGCACCAGCTGGTTGGCGCGGTAGACCCGGCCCATGCCGCCCTCGCCGAGCAGCTTCTCCACCCGGTACTTCCGGGCCACCACCTGTCCCAGGTACGGATCGCCTTCCGCTTCCCGAGGCAGCGCATTCCCGCAGGCCCCGCAGAACTGGGCGTGGGGCGAGGTCTCGGTGGAACAGGAAGGGCAGTTCACGACCAGAAGCC
>DASXGF010000034.1:0-4616 GCA_036489275.1 Myxococcaceae bacterium
TCACCCACTCCCGCAGCGCCTCGTCCGCTCGCTCCAGCACACCGGGGTAGCCGGGCAGCGCCCGCACTCGCTCCAGATCGCCGAGGGTCGCATCACCGCGCGGGAGCGCCTGCAGCCGTGGCGCCACTCTCCCCAGCGCCCATCCGAGGACGTCGCGGTAGGCGTCCTCGGTCGAGACAAGGAAGCGCTCGAGATCGAGCGGCTTCCAGGCTGGATCGCGTCGCGCCTCCAGGAGCGCGGGAAGGTTCGCCGCGCCCAGCGCGCTCGCCCCCTCCGCCAGCTCGGCTTGTACCCGCTGCGCCCTGGGCAGCAACGCCTCCCACCCTCGGTTCACCGCCGCCTCGCGCTCCAGCCGGGCCGGCCGCTCGTCGGTGAGCGCCAGTATGTCCTCCGCCTCGACGAGCGGCCTCTCCACCCCGCTCTCCGGCGCGCTCCGCCACCTGGCCGTCTCCAGCGCCGAGCGCCCCTCGCGGGCCGCAGCGGCGAGCGACGCGTTCTCGAGGAAACGCACCAGGATCCGCAGCCGGGGCAGCTCGTGCTCCGGCACGCGGCTCGAGTCGAGCAGCGCGCCCACCGCGCGGGCCGTCTCCGGGGAGACCACCTCGGGGTGCGCCGCGTCCACCGACGCGAGCGAGGCCGGGCCGGGAGCGGCCCGTGCCCGGGCACGACCGAGCTCCTCCAGCCACTCCTCGGCGTCGACGCGAAGCGCGTTCAGCGATGGCATGCGCCCCCGACCCGGAACGGCATCCGGCAGCCGTCAATGGTGTAGAGGGAATCCATGCACCGCCCCGGCCAGCGTGGTCACGGCGCGCGACGCTGCCAGCAGCGCGTTCGGCTGGTCAAGGCGAACGGCGGGGCACGTCCCGCGTGAAGCGCCGGACGTTCCACTCCGTCGCTCCGGGGACGCTCGGCGAGGCGGTGGCGAAGGGCCTCGGGTGTTCGCTCGACGACGCCCGCGCCCTGGTGGAGCGTGGAGCGGTGTACGTGCGCGGTCGCCGCCAGCGCGAGCCGACTCGCGAGCTCGCCTCCGCGACTGCCGTCCTCGTGGTGCTCGAGGAGAGAGGGCGCGCCTCGATCGACCCGGCGCCCGCGCCGCCGCCGCTCCGGATCCTGCACGAGGACGCGGACCTCCTCGTGGTGGACAAGCCGCCGGGATTGCCGGCGCAGCCCACTCCCGGGGGGCTCGGGAGCCTGCTCCTGCTCGCCTCCGAGCACCTCGGTCGCGAGGCAGGCCTGGTGCACCGGCTGGACCGCGACACCAGCGGCGTGACGGTGTTCGGCAAGTCGCCCGCCGTCACGTCCGCGCTCGCGGCGAGCTTCCGCGGCGGCACGGTGCGCAAGCAGTACCTCGCGGTCACCGCGGCCGGGCTCCCCGCCGACGGCACCTGCACCCTCCGGCTGGCACGCGACCGGAGCCGGCCCGGACGCTGGGTGGCACGGGCGCGCGACGGGCTCGAGACCGAGACACGCTTCCGCCGGCTCGGAGCCTCGGACGAACTCGCACTCGCCGCGGTGTGGCCGCGCACCGGACGCACGCATCAGATCCGCGCTCACCTCGCCGCGCTGGGGGCGCCCATCGCCGGAGACCGCCTCTACGGTGGACCGCCGCGCCTCGGGAACGAGCTCATCGGCCGCTCCCTGCTCCACGCGCACGTCCTGCTCGTGCCTCACCCACGCAGCGGGGCGGCGCTCCGGCTGGTCGCGCCCGTGCCCGGAGACATGGCGCCCTGGTTCGCCGCGCTCGAGGTGGTCGCCCCGGAGGACGCTCCCGAGCTCACTGCACCTGGAACCGCAACCCGAACACGATGAGGTCGCCGGCGCCGGCCAGCCCGTGCCGCCAGCCGACGTCCAGCCCCGTGTTGTCCACCACCAGCCCGAGGCCGGTGGTGAAGAAGTTCTGCTGCACCTGCTCCCGCCACTCCCAGCCGGTGCGCAGCGCGAAGATGCGCCCGAGGAAGAGCTCCAGTCCGCTGTTCCAGATGGGGTGGAGCGGTCCGCGCCCGATGTCGCTCCGCACCTCGGTGGCCAGGCGCACCGGTCCGAGCAGAAGCCCGAGTCCCACCTCGAAGCTGCGCGACAGCTCGGGGTGGGTGGTGTCGATGAGGTTGTAGGCCGCGAAGCCCAGGGTGAGCTGCGGCAGCACGAGGATGGAGACGCCGAGGTTCAGGCTCGCGGCGTTGATGTGCGGGCTGCTCTGGATGAGCCACCGCCCTCCGATGCCGAACGCGACCCGGTCGCCGAGCCGCGTCGCCAGGGAGAGCGAGTGCGCCCACTGCCCGACGCTCCCGTTTCCGTAGTCGTTCGAGATGTAGTGGATACTGTAGGCGGCGGAGAGCTCGGGGTTGGTGCTGTCCCGCGCCCAGCCCGCCCCGTACCAGCCCTTCCCCTTCCAGCCGTAGGCGCCGGCGAACTCCAGCTGGAACGCCGAAAAGAGCGCCACCGCCGCGGGGTTGCCATCGGCGGAGTTCGCGCCGATGCCCAGCTCGCGGAAGGTGCCACCCATGGCCAGCTCGCGGGCGCCGCGGGCGGTGTCGAAGTCGATCGGTGATGGCGCGGCGAGCAGCGGGCGCGCCAGCAGCAACGAGGCGAGGAGGAGGAGACGGGTCATGCGAGCCAGGGAGGCTATGCCCTCAGGGCAACAGCACCGTCGAGCCGGTGGTCTTCCGGGCCTCGAGGTCGATGTGTGCCCGTCCGGCCTCGCGCAACGGATAGCGCTGGTTCACGTGCACGGTGATCACCTTGCGGGCCACGAGGTCGAACAGCTCCTTCGCGCCCGCGAGGAGGTCCTCCCGCTTCGCGACGTACGTCCCGAGCGTGGGACGGGTCACGTAGAGCGAGCCGCCGGCCGCGAGTCGCTGGAGATCGAAGGGCGGCACCGGGCCGCTGGAGGCGCCGAAGAGCACCATCAGCCCGAACGGGGCGAGGCACTCCAGCGACACGTCGAAGGTGTCCTTCCCGATGGAGTCGTACACCACTGGCACCTTCGCCCCGCCGGTGAGCTCCTTCACCTTCGCCGGAAGCTCTCGCCGGTTGTTCGCGTCGAGCACCAGCGGATGGACGCACCCGGCCTCGCGCGCGAGCCGCGCCTTCGCCTCGCTCCCCACCGTGCCGATGGTGGTCGCTCCCAGGTGCCGGAGCCACTGGCAGAGGATGAGACCGACCCCGCCCGCCGCGGCGTGGACCAGCGCCGTCTGGCCTCGCTCGACCTTGAACGTCCGGCGCACCAGGTACCAGGCGGTCAGCCCCTTGAGGAGCGAGGCCGCCGCCGCCTCGTCGGACACGCCCTCGGGCACCGGGACCAGCTTCTCGGCCGGATAGTTCCGCGCCTCGGCGTAGGCGCCGAGTGGAGCGCCGGCGTAGGCGACGCGGTCGCCAACCTTCACCCCCGTCACCCCCGGGCCGACCGCGGTCACCACCCCCGCCGCCTCCTGCCCGATGCCGCTCGGGAGCTGCAGCGGGTAGTGCCCGTTGCGCTGGTAGACGTCGATGAAGTTCAGGCCGACCGCGGTGTGCCGCAGCGTCACCTCGCCTTGACCCGGAGGTGGAACCGCCACCTCCTCCAGGGTCATCACCTCCGGTCCTCCCTGCTTCTTCAGACGGACTGCCAGTGGCATCGCAGCGTTTCTCCCTACCCGGCGCTCGTGCGGCTCCGACGCGCCTCGATGAACGAGCGGACCGCGCCCACCACGAAGGCGAGGCAGACCACGAAGGTGACGACCTGCGCCACCACCGCCACCGGCCGCTCGGCCGTCCCGGCGAAGAGCGAGGGAAGGCGCAGCACCCCGGGGATGCAGCCCAGCACTCCCAGGAGCGCCACGAGGACCGCGGCGTGCATCGCGTGCATCCGGAGGCGGGGGTTGCGCGCCAGGTAGCCGGCCGCGCCGATGAGCAGCCCGAGCGCCGCCGGGATGAGGGCGGTGGGGTGCTGGGCGCCGGTTCCGACGTACGTGCCGAGGCCGATGGCCACCAGCACCACACCGACGAGGAGAGCAAGCGTGGGCATGGGCATCCACGGCTCTAGCCCGTGCAGACAGCTCGTGTACAGTCCTCCGCCCCCGTGCGCCGCCTCTCGCTCCCCCTGCTCGTCGTCGCCCTGCTCGCCGTCCGGACCGCCCTGGCCTACGTGCCGGCACCGGGCGCCATCTTCCGGCATCTGCTCACCGGGAGGGACGATCAGCGGATCAGTACCGCCCGTGTGGACGGGACGATGGTCCTCTCCGGGAGCGCCTCGTCGGAGGCCGGCGGACAGGGCGAGCTGCAGTCCGACGCGAAGGTCTACTTGAAGCTCCCCGGTCGCTGCCGCCTCGAGGCGAGCGGCCCCGAGACCGGCAAGCTCGCGGTGGTCCAGTCCGGCGGCCAGCTGAAGACCGAGGGTTCCGCAGTGGCCGCGCTCGGAGTGGGGCTGGGTGAGGTGTGCGCACTCTTCGGGGCGCGCAGCGCCGGCGACGGTCGCGCCGAGCTCGAGGCGCATCTGAAGAAGCGGGGGGTGAACGTCGGCACTTCCTGGCTCGCCCGGTTCGGCGGCCACGTGGCGTACGTGGTGGGCGGCCAGACCGACGCCGATGCCCAGTTCTGGGTCTTCGAGGACAGCTGGCTCCCGGCGCGCATCCGGTGGA
>DASXGF010000064.1:0-3807 GCA_036489275.1 Myxococcaceae bacterium
CCGGGCAACGTGCGCGAGCTGGAGAACGCCATCGAGCGGGCGGTCATCCTCAGCGATGGAGGTCAGATCACCCCCGACCTCCTGGCCATCGATGGACCCCGCCCGCCTGGCGTGCCCGGCATCGACGGAGACGAGGGCGCGGGGTCCGGCGCGCTCACCGAGTACTTCCGGCGCTTCGTCCTCGAGCACCAGGGCCACCTCTCCGAGACGGAGATCGCGAGGCGGCTCGGCATCAGCAGGAAGGCGCTCTGGGAGAAGCGGGCGCGGCTGGGAATCCCTAGAAGCAAGCTGCAGGCCTGATCCGGTCCGCCGCGCGCTTCGGACCGGCCACCGCCTAGAAGGAGGCTTGGAACTGGAGCGTGCCCACCCAGTGGTTGGCGGGGATGAGCGTGCCGTCCACCGTGTTGCCCGCCTGCTCCTTGTTCTGGAAGGCGATCTCCGCCGTGATCTTGTAGACGTGCTGGAGGACGTACCAGCTGAAACCACCTCGGTAGGTGGTGAGGTCCCCGGTCGTGTTCCCGCGCCCCACGTAAGCCGCGTCGGAGTTGAACCACTCGATCTGGACGTAGGGTCCGATCACCCCGAAGCGGAGTGAGACCAGCCCGAAGACTCCGAACCCGGATGCCGCTGCCCCATCGCCCGCCCATTTGGGGCTGGTTCCGGGGCCGGTCGCATACGACACGTCGGTCGCGACCAGGAACCCGATGTTGTCGTTGAACTGGCCGGACAGGATGAGCCGCGCCCGACGCAGGAGGAAGTCGTTCGAGGGATCCTTCCCGGAGCCTGCCGCGTCCTGCTCGATCCGGTACTGCGCCTGAATCAGGGCTCCGATGTCGACGAAGCCCTTCTCGCTGAAGCTGATCTTCGCGGCGCTCGCGGTGCTTGCGACCAGCAGGGACAGCGCCCACAGCAACGGCCTGCAGCACTTCCAGGTCATGCCGAAGACCTCCACGCACGTGTGACGAGAGCGCCACCTCGGGCTCCCCCGAGCCGGACCGGCGGGGACCCCGGAGAGCGAGCGCTGGACCGCGGATGCGCCCGGATTCCTTCCAGGGGGTTGCATCTGCGCGCACCAGCAACACTGTTACGATCTGTAAACCACCGCGCGCACTGCCGTTTCAGATCGTAACGGTGTCAAGCACACTTGACAGTGGGGTCGCCGCCCGGCTCTGGCCCCCGCGATCGGCCTGGGCCGGCGCAGCCTGCGCGAAATTCGATCGCGCGTCGGGCGCGTTCCCGGGCGCAGGTTCCCCTGTCGTTACCTTTGGTAACCGGCTGTTCCGGAACGACACGCGGCGCGTCGGCGAAGTCCGCAAGAAACGCGAGGCACGCGCTGGCGTATGGCTTGCGTGCCGCGGTCGGTCTTGACCGTGAGCACCAGCCTCGTCGAGTGCAGTCTGGAGGAGCGGCTAGAGGCGTGCCGCCGGCTGGCCGTCGAGAGCCTGGAGAGCCCGCGACGCTTCTGGCTCCGGGAGGCCGGGCTCCTGGACTGGGTGCGCCCGCCGGACGAGGCATTCGTGGGAGAGATGAAGCTCGGCGACGTGAGCTGGTTCCCGGGCGGGCTGCTGAACGCGGCCTGGAACGCGGTGGATCGTCACTCCGTCACCTCGCCCGAGCGAACCGCGCTGGTGTGGGCGCGCGCCGAGGGTGAGGTGGTGAGCTGGAGCTTCCGGGAGCTGCGGCAGGCCTCCGCGCGCATGGCGCAGGTCCTCCTCTCGCAGGGCGTGCGCTGGGGCGACCGGGTGGTCGGACATCTCCCCGAGACGCCCACGCTGGCCGTGCTCCACCTGGGCTGCGCGCGCATCGGGGCCGTTCCGGTGGTGGTCCCCGCGTCCTCGGGCGGCACGCTCGGCAGAGTGCTGCGCGCCACCCGCGCGAGGGTGCTCGTCACGGCCGACGAGGCGCCCACCCCCGAGGGGCCTCTGGCGCTCTGGGACCGGGTGGAGGACCTGCTTGGAGGGCTGGGGCGGGTGGAGTCGGTCCTCGTCGAGCGGCGCACCGGCGCCCCGGTGAGCCTCGTCTACGGGCGCGACCAGGAGCTGGGCGGGGCGCTGCTCCGCGCGCGGCCGACCTGCTCCTTGCGCCCGTGTGACGGCGAGGACCCGCTGCTCCTCCTGCCCGGGCTCGACGAGGCGCCTCCGGTGGTGCACGGGCTCGCGGGCTTCCTCCTCTGCTCCGCGCTCGGGCTCCGCGAGGCCGCCGGGGTGGGTCCGGGCGCCCAGGTGCTGTGCACCGAGGGCTACTCCGGGCCTCGGGTCGACGTGCTGTGGGGGACCTGGGTTCTCGGCGGGGCGCTGGTCTTCGACGAGCGGGGCGACGGCGCGCACCGGCCGCGGGCCCTCGGCATCACCCACCTCTTCGGACCGCGCACGGCGCTGGCCGCCGCAGGCCCCGGGGTGCTCGGCGTCTCCCTGGACGGCTCGGACGCGGCCGTGGCGCCGGTCTGGAGTCCGGAGAGCGGCGGGATGCTGACCGCGCGCTTCGGTGACCTCGGGGGCACCTCGCTCTTCGGGGTGGACCCGGTGCTGGTGGACGTGCTCGGGCGCCGCGCCGGCGGCCCGAACGCCGAGGGCGAGCTCTGCGTGAAGCGCTCGTGGCCTGCCCAGCCACGCAGCCTCGAGCAGGATCACGCGGGCTTCGTCAGCCAGCGGCTGGAGCGCTTCCCCGGGCTGTACCGCACCGGCCTCCGCTGCCGGCAGCTCGCCGACGGCGCCCTCGCCACGACTGGAGTCACCCCGCTCGCGGCAGTTCCCCCGAGCAACGTCTACCCCATCGAGGGCCCGATTGGCCGTGCCTGATGCCACTCAGTGTTTGGAGCCGTTACCGAACGTAACGTCGAGTGTTACCGTTTTGCGCGACTACTGCGACGCGTCAACGGCGAACCAAGTGACACCGCTCATGTGTGCAACTTGGCTTGAATGTTGCGGTCTGCCGAAGTTGCCCACCCGTCATTGCTGAAGGAGGCAGACCGATGGCCGTCGCTGCGTCGTCCCTGCCCATGATCGACAAGAGCGAAGAGCGTCGCGTCATCTTCGCGTCGAGCCTGGGAACCGTCTTCGAGTGGTACGACTTCTACATCTACGCCGTGCTGGCGCCGTTCTTCGCCAGCGTGTTCTTCCCTCCCGGCAACCAGACCACCGCTCTCCTCAACGCCTTCGTCAACTACGCCGCCGGCTTCCTCGTCCGACCTTTCGGAGCTCTGGTGTTCGGGCGGATCGGCGACCTCGTCGGCCGCAAGTACACCTTCCTCGTCACCATCACGGTGATGGGTCTCTCCACCTTCCTCGTCGGCCTGCTACCGAACTACAGCTCGATCGGCATGCTCGCGCCGCTCCTGCTGCTCCTCCTGCGGCTGGCGCAAGGCCTCGCGCTCGGCGGTGAGTACGGGGGTGCGGCAACCTACGTCGCCGAGCACGCTCCGGAAAACAAGCGCGGCGCCCACACCGCCTGGATCCAGACCACCGCGACGGTGGGCCTGTTCCTGGCCCTGGTGGTGATTTTTCTCTGCCGGACCTCGATGACTGCGGACGAGTTCAAGGGACTCCCCGGAGCCTTCTGGGGCGGCTGGCGCATCCCGTTCCTTCTGTCGATCATCCTTCTGGCGATGTCGATCTACATCCGGCTCAAGCTGAACGAGTCGCCGATGTTCCGCCGGATGAAGGAGGAAGGAAAGGGGAGCAAGGCGCCGCTGGCCGAGAGCTTCGGGCAGTGGAGCAACCTCAAGATCGTCATCCTCGCTCTCCTCGGCGCGACCGCCGGTCAGGGCGTGATCTGGTACACGGGCCAGTTCTACGCGCTCTTCTTCCT